>NZ_JBOFKN010000204.1:0-3522 GCF_051657365.1 Paraclostridium sp. | reverse complement strand
TCAATTAAATATTGAATTATATTTCCTAATATCATTTTTGAAGTATCTTTTACAATATAATTTTTAGTATTAGTATCAAATATTATTATATTTGGAGTGTTATTTCTATCATTATATATTTGAAATTCTTTTTCATCTTTTATAGGTAAACATACTTTCAACTTTATTCCTCCTTATATGATTAGTATTCTTTTTATACTATATGTATATTTTTTATCAAATGTGTTGCTTTTTTCTACAAATTAATCTAAAAAAACACATAAAAAAAGAGAGCTTATACTCTCTTTTTATTCATCTATGCTTTTATCTACTATAGTTTCAATTGCATATTCTTTATTTCGTTGTCTCAATAATTTATATCTTATATGCTTTATATCATCTACTATATATCTATGTTTTATTTTTTTTGTATCAAACTTACAAATTTCAAAAGCATATTGTATGAAAACTCCAAATACTAAGGTAGTTATAACAGTCCCTATCCCTATACTACCACCTAATAAATAACCAAATATAAGTGCAAATAACTCTATACACATTTTTATTAGCTTTATTGGCTTATTGCTTTTCTTTTGAAGTGCTATCATTAATCCATCTCTAGGTCCACTTCCATATCCAGCACCTATATAAAGAACACAGCCTAATCCTATAATAAACATGCCTATAAACATCATTATAAATCCAATAATCCAATGATTTGACTTAGGTATAATATTATTTAACATAAGAAAATCCATAAATACCCCAATTAAAAGCATATTAAGTATTGTTCCTAATCCAAAATTTTCGCCTAATACTATATCTATTATTATTATTATTATTCCAAGACCGATACTAGCTTGCCCCATAGTTATACCTAGATTTATAGATATACCATGATGAAATGCTTCCCATGGAGATAATCCTAAATTTGCGTTTATAGTTAAAACTATACCAAATGCACAAACAAATAATCCTATTAGTAATCTAACAATCTTTTTTATGCTATATTCCATTTTCACTTTATCCCCATTCATATTTATACTATTACAAACCCTCCATTAGGACTTATTACTTGCCCAGTTATAAAATCAGATTTGTCACCTCCTAAATACATTGCACAATTAGCTATATCTTCCGGAGTTCCTAATCTCATAAGAGGAGTTTCTTCCCTTAACATTTCAAGTGTTTCTTCTCCGATACTATTTAACATATCAGTTTGTATTACACCTGGTGCTATACAATTTACTTGTATATTTGAAGGGCCTAATTCTTTTGCAAGTGATTTTGTCATACCTATAATTGCCGCTTTACTAGTTGAATAGTGAACTTCATAAGACCCTCCAACCATACCCCATATTGATGATATATTTATTATTTTCCCACTCATCTGGGGTAACATATATTGAAGAGCTTTTTTAGTTGTATAAAATACACTATTTAAATTTGTATTTATAACTTCATTCCATTCTTCATATGTTATATCTGTAAATAAATTGCTTCTACTTATTCCTGCATTATTAACTAAAACGTCTATTTTTTCAAATTGCCCTATGCAATAATTAATCATAAGATTTACTTCTTCTTTTTTAGATACATCTGCTTTGTATGTATCTACCGATAATCCTTTACTTTTTAGCTCATTATACAAATCAAGAGCTTCTTTTTCTGAATTATTGTAATTTATCAAAACATTATACCCATTTTCAGCAAATACAGTTGCAATTGCTTTTCCTATTCCTCTTGATGCACCTGTAACTAATACCGTTTTTTTATCCATTTATCTCTCCCTTTCTTGAATTAATCGTCATTCAATATTATATATTAATGTTTAATATAATAAAAGGAATATCTCTAGATATCCCTATTTGCTAACTAAGTTAATCATTTTTAAACTACTATTTTATTTTTACCGCTTCGTTTTGCTTTATATAAATTCACATCTGCCTTTTCTAGAGTATCCATTGAACTTTCATTATTATATGCAACCCCTATACTAACAGAAACATTTATATCTTCACTCCAACTAATATGCTCTACTGCAGATCTTATTAGTTCAGCTGTAAGTACAGACTCTTCTTTAAATTTATATTCATTTATTATTACAAACTCTTCTCCACCATATCTACATATAGTACAACTATCATTGATTAAGCTTTTTATTCTCGAAGTTATTTCCTTTAAAACCACATCTCCAAATTGATGTCCAAACGTGTCATTTATAATTTTAAAATCATCTATATCTATCATTAAAATAGAAAATTCATATTTATTTTTAATAAGATGTTCATATTTATTATCAAAATATCCACGATTATATACTCCAGTTAATTTATCATGCATTGCTATATATTTCATCTTACTTACTCTTTTTTTATTCGCTCTATACATGAATATAATTACTATAGTACCTATTAGTATAATTAAAATTAAAAATTTTATAGATTCTCTCTCATGTTGAACCGTATATTTTTCTTCAGCTTGTTCAACTATGTAATTTGAATAATCTCTATATCTTATATCTTCATCATTTTTTATAGCTAAAAGAAGCTCATTCATATAACTATCTTCTAATTTATATTGTTTAGTCTTATTGCATAAGTCTACTAAATTTTCTAACACTTGTTTTTTATTTGATGCCTTATTTTGTTTATAATGTTCTAATGATAGAATACTATTATATATGTTTATTGCTTCATTATAATTACTTATACTTTCATAGTACTTAGCTTTTGTAAAAATAAATAATTCTTTGGTATATCTAAGTGATTTACTATTATTACTTTTTAGTAATTTTTCTACTTTATCTATATATTTTTTAGCTTTTTCATTTTCACCTTTATGCAAGTATAAATTTGATTCAATTGTAGTTATCAAAATTTTTACATCAATATTCTTCTTATCATTTAAAAACTTTTCATTTTTCAACACATTATATGTATATTTTTTACAATTTTCATAATCACCCATTCTCAAATAAATCTCTGAAAGATTAGCATAAGCACACATTTTTACAGTTTCAGCTTGTTTTTTATCTTTTATTTCTACACTTAAAGCTTCCTTTACAGTTTTAATACTAGTTTCATACCCCTGTATTTGAGAAAATAAAACACCTAAATTTATAAGTTGATTTGCTTCACTAAACTTATAATCCATATCTTTTGCTAAAATCAATGTATCTAATATATACTCTGATGCCTTTGCGTAATTTTCATCTACTAAATATAAACGACCTAAATAATTGTATATATCAAATCTATGCACTTTTGATATTAATTTATAAGTTTCCATAGCTAACAGTGTATTCATTATGTGTTTTTCTCCACCAGGTATACGTTCAATCTGTTTAGACATTTTCATTATATCATTAAACAATATATTATATTTATATTTAGGTATTTTAGACAAATTTAATTCATAGTTATTTATAGCTTCTGTGTAATTATGTTCATGTATACTCTCTTTAATTTTTTCAGTAGTATTTTCAATGTCCAATTTAGTATTCTTAATACTTATACCTACTATAAAAAATATTAAAATACT
>NZ_JBOFKN010000203.1:0-2665 GCF_051657365.1 Paraclostridium sp. | reverse complement strand
CTAAAGTTTTTTACATTTGCTATAAAGCCACCTTTTCTATCTTTATAACCTTCTAGTTTACTAATAGCTGCTCTTACAACTCCACCTTTTACAGTTACTTTAAACTTATCTAATCCTAATACTCTTGATTTTGAAGTTACTGTAGCAAATGGATTTGTCCAAGAAGCTTTTTTTACTTTTAATGTTTTATCAACATCACCTTGTTTTATATAGTAATCTTTGCCTACTTTTCTTTTCATTTGAGTTTTGGCTTTAGCTGTTGTATGATTAATTGCTCTAGCAGTAGCTTTTCCCATACCATTTTTTATTCCAGATAATAACTCAGCTGCTTCTTTCAAATTACTCTGCGATATTTCAACCATTTTATATCTCCTAGTTCGGAACTTCCGAAGTTTAAATTAAAATCCTGTATTTTCGCTTAATTTGACTACCAACATTCCTAGCTGCTCTGCTACAGATTCTATTACATAAGTTCGTTCATTAATTTCTATCGAACGCCCTTTTTTACATCTTTTTCTTAATTCTTCACTATATAAAATATATAAAATAGAAATATCAGTATTATAAATCCCTTGACTTTCAACTTTTGTTTCTACATTTTCTTTGGAGTCAAGCACACCTTTATGCTTGACTCCATCTATTTCTAACTCTTCAGCTAATTTTTCAATATCTAAAAATGTTTTTTCTATATCTTTTTTTAAAACATCTTTAAACTTCATTATTTTTCCTCTTTATCCGTTTGTTTCTTTAAATTTTCTAGCTCTTTTTTTAATTTTTCATTTTCTGACTTTAACTCTTCATTTTCTTTTAAAAGACTATTTTCACTTTTATCCTTTGAAGCCTTTATTTCTTCAATCGTTTCCGTTTCTAATAAAAAAGTAATTTCTTTTTTATCTGTTAAAGTATCAATATCTCCTTTTAAGTATTCTTTATATTTTTTTTTAAATATGTATTTTGCCATTTTTCTCCCTCCTATTTAGGACACACTGTTGCTGCGAAATATCCTGTTAGCTCAACTGGTTGCAATACTGGTCTTGATTCCGTTGTTATCTCTTTTACTTTTGCATTAGGATTATTTACCCCCGAGTATCTTTCAACCATATGCATTTCCGCCCCCTTTTGAGTCATATATATAACAGGTGCATATATAATTTCTCCACCACTAGGGCCTCCTGCAACTACATTTGAAGCTATTAATTCTACAACTTCATTTTTAGCTCCTCTTAAACTTCTGTCGTATCTGTACAACTCTATTCCATATGTTGTATATGTTCCTAACCAAGTAACTCCTGGATTCTCTCTAACCATTTTTTTAACAACTTCACTTTGAAGATCTTTACTTAATTTTTTACTATTATGAAGTTTTTCTATAAAATGCTTTGCAGCAGTTCTTCCCATTACTATATTTTCAACTTTAACACCATTTTTTTCTGCGTTTGCAACAAGAGTATCTACACTTTCCAAAGGATCTACTCCATCCTTATCCCATTGCTTTTCTGCTGCTAGCGTTTCAATATTTTCAAGTTCATAGTCAACTTCATATCCAGCATCTCCAGAAAGAGCAGTTACTTTACCAGTAGTTATAAATTGGGCAACCATCAGTTCTTCTCTATTAACAATAGTATTTTCTTGGTCTTTTAAAATTTTTCCTAATCTTTTTGCTGCTAATACTGTAGGACTTTCTCCACCTGAAAGTTCCCCACCAACTGGTCTAGTAAAATAATCTTTTGGTGTTAGTGTATATTTTGGAGCTACATTTGGAGCTGTAATTTGATTTGTTTTTCTTGTTTTAGTAGGTAATAATCTTCCAGACTCTAAAGGGGTAACTAGCGGAGCTACATATTCTCCACCTTTTTCTAACTCAAGCATTATTTCTTCTGTATCTGCTCTTGATGATCCTTTAAAAAATAATTCTCTTAAAAAATTTCTCTTAACTTCAGCTTTTTCTCTCAGTTTTCTTACTGATTTTTGCGTATAAACATTTTGTGGCATATGTCCCTCCCTATTTTATGAATAATGATATTTTTCTTAATGAATTTTTAGTTTCTAATTCTTTACTTTCTGGTATATTTACAAATGTACCTGCAATTTCACCAGTTAAAATAACAGTACATGGTGTTGTTGCCAGTGCATCATCATATGCTATCCCAAATACTTCTGTATACGTGGCATCATCTAATTTTCCAAATGTTTTTGTTGCACTAACTCCAATGATATCTCCTGCTAAAACATTAGTTTTTACCTCTAAAGAATCTACTACTACAGGAAAGGTACCTGCTATTATATTTTTTTCTTGAAACGTTGTTATAATATTTGACATTTATTTCCTCCTATTTTCCGTTAAATGCATCTAGAGCAGCATTAATTATTGCTTCATCCAATTCTTTATCATTAATTGGAGGTTGTTCTGTTATATTGTTAAGCCCTGCTGCTGCTTTTTCTTCCTCTGTTTTTTCTATTTCACCATTTGCTTTGTACGCATCTGAATTATAAAATTCAACTATTAATTCTTTAGAGTCTCTAGGCTCTTTAAACATTGCATTTTTTACTGCTTCCTCTTGTTTCTTATTAAAAGTTTTAACATTACTTAATGCTTCAATTCTTGTTCTTTCAGCATTAACAGCTTCTTGAATTAAGTTTTTAATATAGTCTGATGTGGCAGCAT
>NZ_JBOFKN010000202.1:0-9786 GCF_051657365.1 Paraclostridium sp. | reverse complement strand
TTACCAAGAGGTTTATTTGTTTATAGAAACAAAAACAATATATTGCTTACAAATAAAGAAATAACTTATGAGGAAATAGAGTTTTGCTATAAAGTACCTAAGGAAGGTGTAATTAAAATAAAAGAATTAGGTGTATTTGTAGAAACTAAAGTAATAAGTATTGATAGGTTTAATAGTATGAAAGTCGATAAAGCCTCTAAAGGGTTTGATTTAGATAAATTTAAAGGAGGGATATTTGTAAGAAATAGAAAATCTGGGGATAAAATTAAACTTGCAGCAGGAAGCAAGAAGTTAAAAAGTTTATTCATAGATTTAAAAATACCAAGGGAAAATAGAAGTAGAATTCCTGTAGTGGTAGATGATAATGAAGTAGTTTGTGTTGGAGATTATAAAATTAGTGAAAATTATAAAATTGATGCAAATACAAAAGAAGTCTTAAAGATTACCTTTAAGAAACTATAAATTAAAACAACTTACGAAAGGAGGGCTTCTTTTGAATAAAATTTTAAAGGGAGCAGGTTTCTATCTACTTATATTTATAATTATCGTGGGTATAGTACAGTTCTCAGGTAGTCCTACAGAAAAAGTAGAAGAAATGAAGTTTTCAAGCGTCTATAGAGAACTGATGAAAGAAAACATATCTAGTATAAAGATTGTAGAAGACACAGTTCTAGAAGGAACGATAAAGAGTACTAACAAAAAGTTTAAAACATACATACCAGAAGAAATTCAATCACAGCAGCTTTCAAATGAATTGTTAAAGCAAGCAAATGAAGGTAAATTACAGCTAACTGGAGCACCAAAGCCAACAACGCCTTGGTTCTTTGATATTTTACCATCGCTATTTATGCTGTTCTTTGTACTGATATTATGGTTTGTATTTATGAATCAGTCTCAAGGTGGAGGCGGAAAAGTTATGAACTTCGGTAAATCAAAAGCTAAAGTTCATAAGGATGATGAAAAGACAAGAGTTACATTTAAGGATGTAGCAGGGCTTAATGAAGAAAAAGAGGACTTACAAGAAGTTGTTGATTTCTTGAAAAATCCGAAAAAGTATATTGATTTAGGGGCAAGAATACCTAAAGGTATATTAATGGTTGGACCTCCAGGAACAGGTAAAACATATTTATCAAGAGCAGTTGCAGGAGAGGCAGGAGTACCTTTCTTTAGCATAAGTGGTTCAGATTTCGTTGAAATGTTCGTTGGGGTTGGAGCTTCAAGAGTTAGATCATTATTTGAGGATGCTAAGAAAAATGCTCCAGCTATAATATTTATCGATGAGATAGATGCAGTTGGTAGAAAAAGAGGAGCAGGTCTTGGTGGAGGACACGATGAAAGAGAACAAACTCTTAACCAATTATTAGTTGAGATGGATGGTTTTGGTGTTAACCAAGGAATAATAATAATGGCAGCAACAAATAGACCAGATATACTAGACCCTGCACTTTTAAGACCAGGTAGATTTGATAGACAGGTAGTAGTAGGGGCACCAGATGTTAAGGGTAGAGAAGCTATATTCAAAGTTCATTCTAAGAATAAGCCTTTAGCAGATGATGTTAAAGTAGATGTTTTAGCAAGAAGAACTCCTGGATTTACTCCAGCAGATATAGAAAACTTAATGAATGAAGCTGCTATACTTACAGCTAGAAAAAGAGAAAAGAAAATACAAATGGATACTATAGAAGAAGCTATAACTAAAGTAATAGCAGGTGTTGCTAAAAAATCTAGAGTTATAAGCGAACCTGAAAGAAAGCTTACAGCATACCATGAGGCAGGTCATGCAGTTTGTGCTCATGTTCTTGAACATGTAAGTCCAGTTCATCAGGTAACAATAGTTCCAAGAGGTAGAGCTGGAGGATTTACAATGCAACTTCCAGTAGAAGATAAATTCTATGCTACTAAGAATGAAATGAAAGAAAATATAGTTGTTTTACTTGGTGGTAGGGTTGCAGAAGAGTTAACTTTAGATGATATATCTACAGGAGCTTCAAATGACTTAGAAAGAGTTTCAGCTACAGCTAGACAGATGGTTACTAAGTATGGAATGAGTACTAAACTTGGACCTATGACTTTCGGAGATGGCGAAGAAGAAGTATTCTTAGGAAATAGCATAGGAAGCAAGAGAAACTATTCTGAAGAAGTAGCATCTGAAATTGATACTGAGATAAAACATATAGTAGATGCATCTTATAGAAGAACTAAGAAACTTTTAGAAGACAATATGGATAGATTAGAATATGTAGCTCAAGCTTTATTAGTACATGAAACTTTAGATGCTGATCAATTTATGAAAGCATTCAATAAAGAGTTAACTTTAGAACCTATAATTGAAACTGCAACGACTCAAGAAGTTACAGAGCAAGATGAAGTTGTAGATGTTGAAGTTAATGAAAATAAAACTGAATTACCTAAAGAGGTAAATAACGATAAAGATCAAAATGATGATCAAATAAATGAGTAATAAAAATCAAAGGCTAGGGTAACCCCTAGCCTTTCCTTTAATTATTATTAAGATAGAGGTGTTGTTGTTGAGAGAAAAAGTTATTAATATGTTGTTAGATAATGGTTTGGAGTTTATATCAGGGGAAGCGATGTCTAAACGATTAGGTATATCTAGAACCGCAGTATGGAAACATATAAATGTATTAAAAGAACAAGGTTATCATATTGAATCTGTAAATAGAAAAGGATATAGGTTGAAAGAATCTCCTAATGATGTTCTTAGCAAAGAAAACATACTTCATGAATTGAAAGTAGATTTTATAGGTAGCGATATAATACATTTTGATACTATAGATTCTACAAATAATTATGCAAAATCTATAGCTAATGATAAGGTAGATGGAACTATTGTTATAAGTGAAGAGCAACTGGGTGGAAGAGGAAGATTGGGAAAAAAATGGCATTCAAAAAAATATGATGGAATATGGATGAGTATTATATTAAAGCCAAATATATCTCCAATGGATGCACCTTTTATAACACTTATTGCAGGTGCTAGTATAGTGAAAGCTTTAAATAAATTAGGTATAGAATCGAGTATAAAATGGCCTAATGATATTATTATAAATGGTAAAAAAGTATGTGGTATATTAACTGAATTATCAGCGGAAATTGAAAGAGTGAATTATATAGTATTAGGAATTGGAATAAATGTAAAAACATTAGAATTTCCAGAAGATATAGTTAATATTGCAACCTCAATTCACAAAGAAGGATATGATATTTCTAGGGTAAGTATAATTAGAAATATTATACTTGAGTTTGAAAATATTTATATGGAGTATATAAAAAACAATGATAAAAATAAAACTTTAGATATCTGTAGAAAATATTCAGCAATTGTAGGAAAAGATATTTATGCTATAAGGAACAATGAAAAAGTAAAAGTTAAATGTATCGATATAAATAAAGATGGTAATTTAGTTGTAGAAGACAAAGATGGAAATATAAAAGAAATAATGTCTGGAGAGGTTTCTATAAGGGGTGAACATGGATATGTTTAGAAATATTTTAGATGTAAAAGGTATTAAAGTTGGACAGATTGAAAATGAAGATGGTTTAACTGGGTGTACAGTTGTTATATGCGAAGATGGAGCTGTGTGTGGGGTAGATGTTAGAGGGTCAGCTCCTGGTACAAGAGAAACTGATTTGTTAGATCCTATTAATATGGTTCAAAAGGTACATGCAGTAGTTTTATCTGGAGGATCAGCTTTTGGATTAGAGTCTACTTGTGGTGTAAGTAGATATCTAGAGGAAAAAAATATTGGATTTGATGTAGGGGTAGCTAAAGTACCTATAGTAGCTGGAGCTGTTTTATTCGATTTAGGTGTCGGAGATTCAAAATGTAGACCTGATATAGAAATGGGATATAAGGCTTGTCAGATGGCTAATAGTATAGAATTAAAGCAAGGTAATTTTGGAGCAGGATGTGGAGCTACTGTTGGTAAAATAAAAGGTAGTAATTACTGCACTAAGGGAGGCGTAGGAAGCTACTCTATTAAGTTAGACAATGGATTAGTTGTAGCTGCTCTAGTGGCTGTAAATGCTTTTGGAGATGTATATGAAGATGGAAAAGTTATAGCTGGAGTTTTAAATGATGATAAAGATGGATTTTTAAACACATATGAACTTATGAAACAAGGTGTAAATAAGGGTGGATTTAATATTGATAATACGACTATTGGAGTAGTTGCTACTAATGCTAATCTAACTAAAGCTCAGTGTAAAAAAATATCTCAAATGTCTCATAATGGGTATGCAAAGGCTATCTTCCCTATTCATACTCCTCATGATGGAGATACAATATTTACAATAGCTACGGGGGAAATAGAAGCTGATATAACGCTAGTAGGCTCTTTAGCTACTGAGGTAGTTGAAAAGAGTATAATAAATGGTATTAAAAATGCAAAATCAATTAACAACATACCTTCATTCAATGAAATTATTTTAAAATAAGAATTATTGACAATGTTATTTCCTATTGATAAAATTGTTTTTGTTACAGCTGGCATCCTTAAAACTTAGGAGCCTGACTGATTATGATATAGATAAATAACAAATTTTAATTTTAATTAAAAGTCCGGCATCTTTTAAGAGCTGGAACGGAGGTGTATTTTTATAATGAAAACACAAGTAGGAGTATCGAAAAAAATTAATGTTAGACAGATGGCTATAATAGGAATGCTTTCAGCTATATCTATAATGTTGTCTATGACACCATTGGGATTTATACCTATTGGACCTGTTAACGCAACTATAATGCACATACCAGTTATAATTGGTTCTATAATTGAAGGGCCTATTGTAGGTGGAATAATAGGATTGATTTTTGGGTTAACTAGTTTTATGAGAGCTATAACAATGCCAAGCCCAACTAACTTTATGTTTATGAATCCTATAGTATCAATACTGCCAAGAGTTTTGATGGGTATTGCTACGTATTATATTTATAAAGGAGTATTTAAGGTAACTAAAAATCTTTCTATTGCATCGATGTGCTCCGGATTTTTAGGCTCTATTATAAATACATTTGGAGTTTTGGGTATGGTATATATACTATATGCACAAAGATATGTAGAAGCTATAGGCGGAGATACATCTACAGCTGGAGCTGTAATATTAGGAATTGCTGCTACTAATGGTATACCTGAAGCTATTATTGGAGCTTTAGTTGTATCTGGAGTTGTAATTATACTAAAGAAAAGCAAAAAATAGAAAGAAGGTTAGAGTAGATGCTTTTAGTATTTGACGTTGGAAATACCAACATGGTATTAGGTATATATGAGGGAAAAGAACTTAAAAAGTATTGGAGAATTAGTACTGATAAAGCGAAGACATCGGATGAGTATGGAATGTTGATAAATAGTTTATTTCAATATGATGATGTAGACATAAAATCAATAAAAGATATAATAATATCATCAGTTGTACCTAATGTTATGCATTCTCTTGAAAATTTTTGTATAAAATATTTTAATAAGCAACCATTAGTAGTTGGGCCTGGAATAAAAACAGGATTAAATATTAAGTACGATAACCCTAAACAAGTGGGAGCTGACAGAATAGTAAATGCTGTTGCAGCGATAGAGAAGTATAAAGCACCTATGATAATAATAGATTTTGGAACAGCTACAACGTTTTGTGCTATATCAGAAAAGGGAGAATATTTAGGAGGAACAATAGCTCCTGGAATAAAGATATCAAGTGAGGCTTTATTCCAAAGAGCATCGAAACTTCCTAGAGTTGAACTTTTAAAGCCTGGAATGACTATTTGTAAAAATACAGTTTCAGCTATGCAATCAGGTATAATATACGGATATGTAGGATTGGTAGACAAAATTGTAAAGATGATGAAAGATGAACTAGGTAGTGAACAAGTAAAGGTAGTTGCTACAGGTGGATTATCATCATTAATAGCATCTGAAACTGATAGTATAGATTGTGTAGATAAATTTTTAACCTTAGAAGGATTAAGAATTATCTACAATAAAAACAAAGAATAGTAACAAGGAATTGGATTTTAAATCCAGTTCCTTTTTTATGATAAGATACCGTAGAAAAATGGGTATATATATAATGAACAACATTTGAAGAGGAGACTATATATGAAGATTGGAAATGTTATATTAGATAATAAGGTATTTTTATCTCCTATGGCAGGAGTAACGGATTTACCTTTTAGATTAATATGTAAAGAACAAGATTGTGGAATGTTATATACGGAAATGATTAATGCAAAGGCCCTTTGTTATGATGATCAAAATACTAAAAAAATGTTAAAGATAGAGGAAGAGGAGCACCCTGTTGCTGTACAAATATTTGGATCAGATCCGGGATTTATGGGAGGTGCGGCAGAAATTTTAAATGAATATCCTAATGAGATTTTGGACATAAATATGGGATGTCCAGCTCCGAAGGTTATAAAAAATGGAGATGGATCTGCACTTATGAAAAACCCTAAGTTAGCAGAAGAGGTGTTAAAGGCTGTTGTAGAAAAATCTAAAAAACCTGTTACATTAAAAATAAGAAAAGGTTGGGATGACAATAGTATTAATGCAGTTGAGATTGCAAAGATAGCAGAAGCGTCAGGTATAAGTGCATTGGCTATACATGGAAGAACAAGGGAACAATATTACTCAGGTAAGGCTGATTGGGATATAATAGCAAAGATAAAAGAAAATATAAACATACCTGTTATAGGTAATGGAGATGTATTTGAAGTAGAAGATGCTATAAATATGATAAATAAAACTAATTGTGATGCTATAATGATAGGTAGAGGTGCTCAAGGTAACCCGTGGATATTTAAAAGAATAAATCACTATATGCAAACTGGTGAAATTTTACCAGGACCTACAGCTGATGAAAAAATAAATACAGCCTTAAAACATTTAAAATTGGCAGTAGAAGAACACGGGGAATATATAGCCGTAAGAGAAATGAGAAAACATATTGCGTGGTACTTAAAAGGTCTTAGAGGATCGGCTAGATTGAGAGATGAAATTAATAAAATAGAAAGTAGCGAAGAAGTTGTAAACAAGCTAAGTTACTACTTAGGACACTCCTTGACATAAGGGGTATAGTAATTTATAATATAGCGCATAAATGATTAAAATATAAAATGAATTTTATTTAATGTTAAATAAAAATCAAAGAGAAGGAGTTGTAGGGGTTATGGAAGATAATAAAGAAATATTACTAACTCAAGAAGGACACAAGAAATTAGAAGATGAGGTAGAGTTTTTAAAATCAGTTAGAAGAAGAGAAGTTGCTGAAAGAATAAAAGTAGCTATATCTTTTGGTGATATATCAGAAAATGCTGAATATGATGAAGCTAAGAATGAACAAGCTCAAATGGAAGAAAGAATACTAAAGCTTGAAAACATGCTAAGAAAAGCAGTTATAATAGATGAATCTAAAATAGACTCAAACATAGTTACTATAGGATCGATAGTAAAAGTTAATGATATTGAATTTGGAGAGCAAGTAGAATATACAATCGTTGGTTCTGCTGAAGCTGATCCATATGAAGGAAAAATATCAAACGAATCACCTGTAGGAAAAGCCCTTTTAGGTAGAGCTAAAGGAGAAGTAGTAGACGTTCAAGTTCCTGATGGAGTTGCTAAGTTCGAGATATTAGAAATAAGAAGATAATCTGGAGGTAGACAAATGAATAACGATCAACAAAATGTTAATGATCAAGCTAAAGAAGAACTTACTGAAGTGCTTAAAGTAAGAAGAGAAAAATTAGCTAAATTACAAGAGATGGGTAGAGATCCATTCCATGTAAGTAGATATGATAGAACTAATTACTCTGCAGATATAAAAAATGACTTTGAAGCTTTCGAAGGAAAAGTTGTAAAGTTAGCTGGTCGTATAATGAGTAAAAGAATCCAAGGTAAAGCTGGATTTATAGATATACAAGATCAAGAAGGTAGAATACAGTGTTATGTAAGATTAGATAGAATAGGCGAAGAAGAATATGCTGTTTTCTCTACATATGACATAGGTGACATAATAGGTATTGAAGGTGAAGTATTTAAAACTAAGAAAGAAGAGATATCTATAAAAGCTAATGATGTAAAATTATTAACAAAATCTCTACAAATACTTCCAGAAAAATATCATGGATTAAAAGATCAAGATTTAAGATATAGACAAAGATATGTTGATTTAATAGTTAATCCAGAAGTTAAGGATGCTTTTGTTACAAGAACTAAAGCTATGAAGGCTTTAAGATCTTATTTAGATGAAAGAGGATTCTTAGAAGTTGAAACTCCTATACTAAATACTATAGCTGGTGGAGCTAATGCTAGACCATTCATAACTCACCACAACACTCTAGATATACCTATGTATTTAAGAATAGCTAATGAGCTATACTTAAAAAGACTTATCGTAGGTGGATTTGATAAAGTATATGAAATGGGTAGAATGTTTAGAAATGAAGGAATGTCTATAAAGCATAACCCGGAGTATACTGCTATAGAATTATACCAAGCATATGCAGATTACACTGATATGATGGAAATAGCAGAAAATGTTATAGCATATATGGCAGAGGCTGCAACTGGAAGTATGAAAGTAAACTACCAAGGAACTGAAATAGATTTCACTCCTCCTTGGAGAAGAATGACTATGGAAGATTGTGTTAAAGAGTATACTGGAGTAGATTTCTCAACTATAAATACTGATGAAGAAGCTCTAGCTGTAGCTAAAGAAAAAGGCATAGAAATAACTCCTGGAATGAGAAGAGGAGAAGTTATAAATACTTTATTTGAAGAGTTTGGTGAAGATAAATTAATACAACCAACATTTATAACTCATCATCCAGTTGAAGTATCTCCATTAGCCAAAAGAAATGTAGAAGACCCAAGAAGAACTGATAGATTTGAAGCTTTTGCAAATAAGTGGGAATTAGCTAATGCATTCTCAGAGCTTAATGACCCTATAGATCAAAAAGGAAGATTTATGGATCAATTAAGAAAGAAAGAACTAGGAGATGACGAAGCTTGTGATATGGATGAAGACTTCGTAAATGCTCTAGAAGTAGGTTTACCACCAACAGGTGGTTTAGGAATAGGAATAGATAGAGTTATGATGTTATTAACTAACTCTCCATCTATAAGAGATGTTATATTATTCCCTACAATGAAACCAATTAAAGAAACTTCTACAGATGAAATAGAAGAATAGATAAATGAAACCTTTCTAATTAATTAGAAAGGTTTTTTTATGTTTAATTCAACAATAAGTATTTAATAATACTATGAAATTATGTAAGGAAAAATTATATGCTGTATTTATCTGATAAATAAAAAAAAATAATAAGAATGTATGATGAAAAGTAAAGGAAGGAAGTAGGAATAAAATATTAGAACTTTATATTTAATAAATAAAAATTATGGAGGTTTTAATTATGAAAAATTTAATTAACTGGATGTGTTTGATTTCTATAATGGGATTGGTTTTGCAAGTTATGGCACATATAAGTAGTGAAGTTATAAGTGATATTAATAAAAAAGATAAGAAAAGAAAGCGTATAATTAGAACCGATAAACGTGTTGAAAAACCTAGGGTTTCAAATGATATTAATTACTATACAGAAAAAATTGCAAAATAAATTTAAAAAAATTTTAAAAAAGTATTGACCATATTAAAATGAGGTGGTATAGTATTACTTGTCCTTAAGAAAAGGGCGAAACACAAATGAGAAAATGAACTTTGAAAATTAAACAGTAGGTTAATTATAAAAATTCTTTTTAAAAGAATTAAACACAAACA
>NZ_JBOFKN010000201.1:0-28674 GCF_051657365.1 Paraclostridium sp. | reverse complement strand
ATATATTATCAAAAGGGGTTGATATTTATGAAAGCTACATTTTCAAAAGATATTTTAAATTTTATACTATATTTCTTATTAGTAATACTGATACTGTATACTATAGGCGTTCCTATAGCATTTATAGTTCAATCAGTTCATTCTCCTAACATAATTTCATTGATTAATATGATTACAAATCTTATATACACATCAATGTATTTAATAGTAGTAATATGCTTAATACGAATAGTAGGTAGTACTTTAGCAAGTCCATTTATACATGAAAATGTTAAGAGATTTAGAATAATGGGATATTGTTTAGTAATAAATACAGTATTTGAATGTATAATTGGGTATAATGCAGCAGCTACATCAGGGGTAACAATCATAGGATCTGATAGGGGCGGAATTACACCACTTATGCTTATCTGTTTATTATCAGCACTAATGTGCTTTGTAATGGGAGAAATTTTTGATAAAGCAATAAAAATTAAAAATGAAAGTGACTTAACAATATAAAAACTTATATATACATTTAAGAGGGTATCGTATTTCACGATATCCTCTTAATTTTAACTATAATAAACTTCTATACTACATATTATAGTTATATATTACTTTTAAGAAACCGTTGCCAGTGCTTATCATTAGTGCTACATTTATAAATATAAATAAATTTTAATATTAAGGAGTTGATAATATTAATAATATTCAATCTAAATTACGCTCTAATAAATGGATTTCTATTTTGGGATTATTAGGTTTTTTCGGCTTTGTTACTAAACCAAACGGAGATCCAAACTACTTTTTCTTTATTTTTTTCTCATTCTTCTCTTGGTATTGGTTGGCTAAACTAGAAACCAAATCTTCTAGTAAAAGTTTTCTAGTAAACCTTCAAAAATCAACATCATTCTTATTAATACTTCCTATGTTATTATCATTTTTTATTTTATTCTTTTTAGATAGAGGTACAAATCCTCAAATAGTATTGGCATTTGGGTCTATTGGATATTCAATTATTTTTATTCTTTTGCCTATGATAGTTTGTTGTTTAGATGCTAAAAAATAGAAATTATATTTATTTCATATCTTATTTGTATAAATTTTAAAAATAACTTTTACTAAGAGGTGATATAATGAAAATCGCAATAATCGGTTACAGTGGAAGTGGAAAATCTACACTTGCTAAAAAACTTTCAAAACATTATAAGATTCCGGCTTTGTTTCTCGATACCGTGAATTTTTTACCTAATTGGATTGAGCGAGATGCGAAAGAAGGTAGTTTTATAGTAAATGATTTTCTGAAAAATGATTCTTGGGTAATAGATGGAAATTATAATAAATTTTTACAAAGGCAACGATTAGAACAAGCTGATATAATAATTTTTTTAGATTTTCCTAGAAGTATTTGTTTTCGTAGAGCTTTTAATAGATATTTAAAGCATAAAAATTCGACTCGTGAAGATATGGCTAATGGGTGTATTGAAAAATTTGACTTCGAATTTATTTGGTGGATTCTTCATAAGGGTCGTAATAAAGATAAACGAAACCATTATAAAGAAATAGAAAAACAATTCAAAGATAAATTTGTAACGCTTAAAAATCCAAAAGAGGTTGATTTGTTTTTACAAAAAAATCTTAATATGTAATTAATTTAAATATATATACTATAAAAATCAAAAGAGGAGTAACAAAAAGTTACTCCCCTTTTGATTATAAATTCATTTTTGGTCCATTTTAGATAATAATTTCATTGATGCATAAACTATTCCTGTAACAATAAACACACCACTCATCCCAAGTGCCATCAATCTTAATCCTTGTTGAAGTTCTACTAACATATCCCACTCTCCTAACTTAATAAACTAAGTATTAATCCACCAGCTATAACTGATGCTATTTGACCTGATACATTTGCACTTATTGAATACATTAGTACAAAGTTAGTAGGATCTTCTTTTACTGCTAACTTTTGCACTACCCTTGCTGACATTGGAAATGCTGATATACCCGCAGCTCCAATCATAGGATTAATTTTTTCTTTTCTAAATAAATTTATAAATTTAACAAAAAGTACTCCCCCTATAGTGTCAAATATAAATGCTATAAGTCCCATACCCATTATTAATAAAGTAGATATTTGCAAAAATTGTTCTGCTTTCATTGTTGATGCTATAGCTAAACCTAAAAGAATTGTACTTATATTTACTAATTCGTTTTGTGCTGATTTAGATAAACTTTCTACTACCCCAGATTCTTTCATTAAATTACCAAACATTAGAAATCCTATAAGAGGTACTGATTGTGGTGATATAAGTCCAGCTACTAATGTAACTATTATTGGAAATAGTATTTTAGTTCGCTTAGATATTTTATCTTCTTGATATTGCATTTTTATCATTCTTTCATTTTTAGTTGTTACCAATTTTATAGCAAAAGGTTGTATTATTGGTACTAATGCCATATATGAATATGCAGCTACTGAAATAGGCCCTAGTAAATTCCTTGCTAATTGTGAGGCTACAAATATTGAAGTAGGTCCATCTGCTGCCCCAATTATACCTATAGATGCAGCTTCATTTATTTCAAATCCTAATAACAAAGCTAATATTACGGTAAAAAATATTCCAAATTGAGCTGCAGCTCCTAAAAAAATCATAAATGGTTTTTGTAAAAGTGGCCCAAAGTCTATCATTGCTCCTATCCCTATAAAAATAAGTAATGGAAATAATTCTGTTGCTATCCCTTGTTCAAATAGTAAATCTAGTATACCTTCTATTGGTGTTCCATTTACAACCTGACTTATTGCTCCTGATAGTGGTAAGTTAACCATTATCACCCCAAAACCCATAGGTAATAAAAGTGTTGGTTCAAATTTTTTAACTATTGCTAGATATAGCAATATACCCCCTATTGCAATCATAGCAATTTGATTAGGTGTTATACTCATAATTCCTGATAACAAAATTTCCATTTTCTTACCCCCAATAAATTTATATCGTTATCGTATTCTACTATTAAAATATTTATTTTTATTATGATATATGCATAAATAAAATTAAACCAAGTATAAAAATTCAAAATGAAAGTTGTTTAACAATAAAAAAGAAGGATATGTCAAATATAAGTTGTCTATATTTTGGCATGCCCTTCTTTTTTATTTTAGTTAATTATTTTTATTTACAATACGCTTATATGCTTTATATGTTCCAAAGAAGTATATAGCATAAACTACACATATACTTAATACTGCACCTATATTGGTTCCTACTGTATTATAGTCTCCAAACATTTTGACCACGTTATTTGCTACCTTTATTCCAAAATAACTATGAACTAATGCTAGGGCTATTGGAAGTGAGAAATATATGAATACTTGTATAAAAATTGATCTGTTTATCATCTTTGAACTTACTCCAAGTTTTTTAAGTATTTCATATCTTCCTAAACTTTCTGTTGCTCCTGATAATTGGTTAAGTGCAAGTACTGCTGCACTAGATATTAAAAATATTATCCCTATATATAAACCAATATATAAAAATGTAGCTGAGTTAGACATATTAATTTCTAAAACCATTTGTTTGCTCACAAATAATAAGTATGAACCATGGTCTTTTTGATATTGAATTTGTTTATTTTCACTTTTTTCAAGATACTTTGTTATTTTATTTTCTGTATCTTTTTTATCTCCTTCATAATTTAAACTTAAACATTTTTGACTTATATCATATTTATCTGCGTATTTATCTTCAACTACAAATGTTACAAAATCAAATTTAGCTAAATCATTCATTAAAGATTGATATTGGTAATTTTTATTTATTTTAAATTCATCATTTCCTATTTTTATACTTTTATTATTTTTTATATATTCTTTTATTGGATTCTCCATAGCAGATATGTTTGTAACCAAAATTACTTCTTTATCTTTTAAATCTATTTGTTTTTTACCTTGCATTTTATTTAACTTATTATAATCTGATAGTTTTATAATAGGAACATTAGAATCTATCATAAATTTTATTTGTTTAGATAAAAAGTCATCTGAAGTATTTTCAAACATTTTAATAAAACTCACAGGAGAATCGTAAAAATTGTAATCTATATATTCATTTGAGTAATCACTTACATTAAAATCTAAATTTTTAAGTATTTCACTTAACTTTTCATTATTAAAATTTATCTTTTCTTTAGGTCTGTATCTTTCTATTACAGTCACATCATATGGAGTTTGAATCTCTGTCGAACTTTCTATAGATTTTTTTAATCCTATGGCTGTAGAATACATACCAATTGAAATAAATAACATTAAACATATAATACTCATTGATATATAGTTTGTATTAATTCTACTGTTTAATTGTCTTAAAGTAAAAGTGTTAAGATTTTTTAGATATAAGTTTTTATCATTTTGAACCAATTTTATAAAAAATCCTGCCAAAGATCTGAAAAATAATATCGTACCTACAACTCCTAAAAGTATCGATAAATTAAAAGTATCATCTCCTATGTTTATAAGAGCATTTTCTAAAATCAATTTATATGCAAATCCTAAACAAACTATAGATATTATAAACAGTAATACAGATAATATTAAGTTTGTACCTTTTAACTTTTCATTTTTTCTTTGACTATTTATTAAATTTATAAGCTTATATCTTGAAACTACTATAAAATTTAGAATCATAGTTATAAAAAACATTATGCTAAAATCTATTATTGTTTTTATACAAGCTTCTTTTGAAAATACAAATTGATACTTTTTCATATCAATTGCAAATAATTTTGCTGTTAGTGAAGCTAGTCCCTGCGATAAAAATATTCCTATAAATAGGCCTATAACTAAAGACATAACCCCAACTATTATAGTTTCATAAAATAGCATAAAAGCAATTTTACTTCTACTAATACCTAGTGTCATATATATACCAAATTCTCTATTTCTTTTTTTGATTATAAAGTTATTTGCATATATTATTAAAAATCCTAGGATGAAAGATACAAAAACTGATACTATTGAAGTTATCCTATTTGTCATTTCCATTAACATTTTTTGATTATCTGACATATCCATCATAGCTGTTTGAGCTTCTACTGAGTTAAATATATAAAATATGCAAACACCTAAAGCAAGTGTAAAAAAATAAATACTATAATCTTTTATACTTCTTTGGACGTTTCTTTTTGAAAGCTTAAATAACATTGTTATTGTCACCTCCTAAAAGAGTAACAACTTCTATAATTCTTTTGAAAAACTCTTTTCTATCATCATTTCCTCTTATTAATTCATTAAAGATTTTTCCATCTTTTATAAATAAAATTCTTTTACAATAGCTAGCTGTAAAAGCATCATGAGTTACCATCATTATTGTAGAATTCATATTTTCATTTAAATCAGATAGATTTTCAAGTAAAACTCTTGCTGATTTTGAATCTAGAGATCCTGTTGGTTCATCTGCAAGAATTAAAGCTGGTTCATTTATTATAGCTCTTGCACAAGCTACTCTTTGCTTTTGCCCTCCTGATATTTCATATGGAAATTTACTTAATATATCTCCTATACCCAGTCTATTTACCACACTTTTTACCCTTTTATCTATTTCTACTCCCTTTACTCCTAATACAGATAATGCTAAGGATATATTTTCATATACTGTTAAAGTGTCTAGTAAATTAAATTCTTGGAATATAAATCCTAAGTGTTCTCTTCTAAACTTTTCTATATTTTTTCTTGATAAAGTTGTTATATCCTTATCTTCAATTTGTATATTTCCAGTAGTTGCTTTATCTATTGTAGCTATACAATTTAAAAGTGTAGTTTTACCACTTCCACTAGGGCCCATAATTCCTATAAACTCACCCTTATCAACTTCAAATGAAATATTATTAATAGCTTTTGTTAAATTTTTCTTATTCCCATAATATTTTTCTATATTTTTAACTTTAAGAACTGTACTCATCTTATCTCCTCCACATTTTTAATTTATACTTATATCTTATAGCCTTTAGAGGATTTAATTAATAAGATAACCTTACCACTACCTTACAAAAATGTAAGTTTATTTACATTTGAATCATATTACTTTTTGGGAATATTATTTTTACAGTAGTTTCTTCATTGATTATGGAATCTATTTCTAATCCTAAATACATTTTATCTGCTAGTTTATTTGATATATAAAGTCCCATTCCTGTTGATTTTTTTAGTTTTCTTCCATTAATACCTGTAAATCCCTTATTAAAAACTTTATTTAAATCCTTACTATCGATTCCAATACCATTATCTTTTATATATAGTTCGATACTATTTTCTTTTGATTTTGTATATATAGATATCTTAGGAGGTTCTTTATCTAACTTTTTATTTATAGTTTTATCGCCTATGTATTTTATAGAGTTTACTATAATTTGATTTAGTATAAACTCCATCCACTTTCCATCACAATAAACTTTTTCATCGAAATCTTCTATATCTATGCATATTTTCTTTTCTCTAATTAATTTTTTATTTCTTTTAATAGTGCTGTTTACACACTTTCTTAAGTCGGTTTCTTTTATTATGTAATCCATCTCTATTTCATTAATTTTTGAATAATAAAGAGCTTGCTCTATAAAATCTTCTACTTTTTCTATTTCTTCTAAAAGGCTTAAAGTATGTTCATTTTTATTATTTTCTATAACTAGCTTACTAGCTGCTATTGGTGTCTTTATTTCATGTACCCACAAATCAAGATATCCTCTATATTCTTCTTGATTAAACTTATACTTATTAACTTCTTCATGCATGGATTTATCTGTAATACTAAGAACATCATACAAAATTTTCCCCTCACAAAAAGATGATCTTTTTATAACTACTGGTAGTAAATATTTTTTATCTAGTTCATTTAAAGATGTCATTACTTGATCGTAATAACTTTTCTTTTTAAAACATCCGTAAAAAATTTCTATACTACTTAAAACTATCCAAAGCATAATTGTGAAAATTATTGTTACTCTCTCAACTTGTGATGCTTTTAGTATAAAAACTACAAAGGCAAAAAACGTAAAATTTAATAATATACTTAAGCTTCTATCTTTTAAATAATCTTTTATATTCATAGTTACGGCATTATGTAGCCTCTCCCCCTTTTAGTTTCTATATATTCACTACATCCAATTTCACTTAATTTTTTTCTAAGTCTATTTATATTAACTGTAAGGGTATTATCATCTATAAATAAATCTAAATCCCATAAATAGTCCATTAAATCTCCTCTTGAAACTATCTTTCCTTTATTTTTAATAAGGCAGTTTAATATTCTAAATTCATTTTTAGTTAACTCTACTTCTTGATTTTCAAAGCTTGCACTATTTTTTGATAAATCTAATTCTAGACCTTTGTACCTAAGTATATCTACATTAGATTTTTTATAAGTTCTTTTTAAAAGAGAATTTATACGTGCAAGTAAAATTTGTGTGTTGTATGGTTTTGTTACAAAATCATCAGCACCCAAGTTCATACTCATCAATTCATCCATTTCAGTATCTCTACTTGTTACTATAATTATTGGTATATCCGAGCTTTTTCTAATTTTTCTACATAAAAAATACCCATCACATACAGGTAAGTTTATATCTAGTAAAATTAAATGAGCATCTAATTTTAAAACTTCGTCCACTACATTGCCAAACTCTGATATAGTCACAACGTCATAATCATAATTATTTAAAAAACTTTTAAGCTCAGTCCTTATTTTTTCTTCATCTTCAATTACAACAATTTTTTCCATAATAAATCTCCCCTTAAAATTCTGTTCACAATAATTATATATTATATATAGAAAATAGCCTATGAAATATGTCATTTCATAGGCTATAAATATTAACTACATGTAAAAATTTCATATTTAGTTAATATTTAATTTGACAACTTTTTAATTCTTCTTCTTCTAATTCTATTTTTTTCTTATCAATTCTTTCAAACAATATAGAAATTTCAGATGATAAAACACAATCTATACTTTCTATTTCACTCCATTTACTATGATTTATAGACAACCATTCTTTTATTTTAAATGACGATTCTGGTAAAAATGGTTCTAATAAATTAGATAAATTTGCAATAGCATAAATACAAGTATATATACTATTTATACATTTTTCATTATTCTCTTTTACCGTTATCCATGGTGTGCTTAAATCAAAGTACTTATTTACTTTCCTTATAACTTCAAAAATACTCTCAAGTGCAATTCTTAAATTTCCTTGCTCTATAAGCACACCTACTTCACCATATAACTTTTTTATACTTGACTTAATATTTTTATCAATCTCACCATTAATAACTTTATTATCATAATATTTTTTTATAAATACTAGCGTTCTATTGACCAAATTACCATAAGCCCCTAACAACTCTCCATTGTTACTATTTACAAACTCCCTCCACGAAAAATCAGAGTCTCGTTTTTCTGGAGCATTTATTAAGAAAAAATACCTTAATGAATCAGAATTATAACGCTTTACTATATCAGGAATCCATACAGCCCAATTATTGCTAGTTGATATTTTTTTACCTTCTAATGTTAAGTATTCACTAGATACAATTCTATCAACTAATTTTTCATAACCAATCCCATTTAATAAAGCTGGAAGTATTATAGAGTGAAATGGAATATTATCTTTACCATGTACATAATAAGAAACTGCATCCTCATTCCAAAACTCTTCATATGATTTATTTTCATCTATAGCCCATTTCTTACTCATTGTAAGATATCCAAGTATAGCATCTATCCAAACATATACCTTTTTATCCCTAAATCCATCTATTGGTATATCTATACCTAAAGAAATATCTCTTGATATAGCCCTATCATGTAACCCTTCAATAATGTATCTTTCCGTATTATTTATAGCATTTATTTTCCAATTGTGCTTATTTACATCTAAATTATTTTTTATAACATCTTGAAACTTAGATAAAGAAAAATATAAATGCTTAGATTCTTTTATTGTAGGATACTCCCCACATAATTTGCATTTTCTATCTAGTAGTTCTAATGGATCTAGCAAGTATCCACAATAATCACATTGATCTCCTCTTGCGTTTGATTTACACTTAGGACATACTCCTTCAACATACCTATCAGGTAAAAATTGTTGACAGCTATTACAATAAATCTGATCTACATCTTTTTCGTAAATTAAACCCTTGTCATATAAAGAAGTAATTATATTTTGAACTTCTACTTTATGAAACTTATCATCAGTTCTTCCATAATAATCATAGGAAAAATTCAATGTATCAAAGCAATACTTAAATTCACTATGATACTTATTTGCTACTTCCTTTGGAGTAACTCCTTCTGATTTTGCTCTAATTGATATCGGTGTACCATGACAGTCACTTCCCGATACATAAAGGACATTATCCCCTTTTTTTCTATAATATCTTGCTATCACATCTCCAGGTAATAGTGCTACTATATGACCAATATGAAGTGATCCATTAGCATATGGCCATGCTCCTCCTATAAAAATATTCATATTTAATACCTCCTCAGTAATTTTATATAATAAAAAACTCCCATCCCTAAGAACTTAATCTTAGGAACGAGAGTTAAACTTCGTGTTACCATCCTATTTCATGTATACCTTACAATATACACCTCTTTAAGTACGCCATATTATACCTATGGTTATACTCTATCACTATAACGGGTGAACCCGTTGCAGCCTTAATTTCATAAAAAATCTCGGTGCACAGCTCCAAGGCCATTTTCACTTTAATATCCTTCGCTTCCTCTCACCAAATAGAAACTCTCTGTAAAAGTATTTTTAAAGTTACTTTCCTCTTCATTGCATTTATTATAATTTCAAAATAATAATCTTTATATTATTATATACTCTTTTTATATTAAAAATCCTCTAATAAATTATATTTAATCCCATAGCAATTAAATCGTTAGCAAATTAATTCCTATTAATATTTTTATTCTCCTTTCTTTCAGCAATCAATTTAGTAATACAATCTTTCATGCCTTTTACAAACAACCATATAGTTACAAGGTTAAACGCACTTCCCTCCCCTAGCATGCTTGCATATAAAATTAACATAGATGATATAACTATCATTATCAATCTTGTTTTATTTGACATAAATCTCTACTCTTTCCCTTTTGAATTTTAAGTATAGTTTATCACTATTATATTTTTAAAAAAGGATTATGTCCTAATATCTATAAATTTGGAACTAAAATACAAATAGACACTAAAATTTCAACTTATAGAGTATGTATATTTATGTATTTTAAAAGTGTAATAAAAAAGAACAACTATATTATTATATCTAATTTAACTTATGGTTGATAAACAGTCTTCTCACTACCATCATAAATAATAAGAGAATTAGCCTTAACCACATCATCTTTATACTTAAAGTCATTATCAGAAAAGTTAGCAACAACCCTTAAATCATCACCATAACAGGTAGTCTGAACCAATCTATCATCACTTAAAAACTCAAAATCAGTCATAGGCTTATTGATAGCCTTCTTATTAAACTCAGACCAAACTTTATCATGATCAATAATATCATTCTTATGCTTATCCCACTCAACTCTATCAATATGATACATAGGAGCAGTATTATATAAAATTTCCTTCATCATTCTACTATCAACCTCATCAGCAATCTTGAAAGTACCCCATAGCCAATGATCAGATGTAACCACAGAATCATTATAAACTAGTCTAAATAAAGGAAGTGAATACGTAGGATCAATAAAAATCTTCTTATATAAATCCTTAACAGGAACTTGCTTAGCAAAAACCTCGGGAACACCACCTGTAGAAGAGTAATATCTTCCAACATAATACTCACTATCCTTATTCTTGCTCATATCAGGATCTACCCAAGAAAAAGCCGGAGTCTCAAGTCCATGAGCAAAAGCAATAGTAGTACTAGCAAAATCATTACCACCTTCAGAACCTACAACCATATTTTTGTCATCTCTTATATAACTCATTCTCTTTAACCTAGCTTCTAAATCTTGTGACTGAGTAGTGGTATGATTTTTAGAATAATCATCATAAATTTCTCCCGTAGCATCACAATCTATAAACCAAGAATTAAAGTCATACCCTTCATCCATAATATTATCTACTCTAGACTTAACACTAGGCATAGATAAAGTTGGATTTAACTTTCTACCAGTACCTTGGAAACCTTCTAACTTCTTCCCATCTTTATCTCTTATAGTAGCATTTTCATATAAAGACTTATCTTCAAAAGTAGCCGTACTCCACTTTTCATCCCCTAGCTTGTGTATAGAATGATAAGAATCATATGGACCAACTAAATAGCCATATTCATTAGCTTTTTCAACAAACTCAGGAGAAATATATCCTGATTCTATATCATCAAAACCAATCCAAGCATTATCTATCCCAGACTTTTTCATATCTTCTAAAACATCTATAGTATTATGTTTTGCCCAATCTTTAACAGGAGTTGTAGCATCTTTAAGCTGTGACTTTAACAACTTTTTATTCAACTCTATTAACTCAACTCTATTTAAATTATTAACCCCTTTGTTAATTATATCTTTAGTTTCTTTATCTATATGCTTAAATACATTAGGATTATAGAACTCTTTTAAAGTCATAAGTGAATTAAATCCTCTAACAATAGTTTGCTTTTGATACTTATCAATATAATCTTGAGTTTTAACAGTATCTAAAACAGTTGAAACCTCTTTTCCATCTTCTACTTTTGTATTTAGAAGTTCTTTCATCCATGTTAAAAATTCTTCGCTTATATTATTTCTTAATAAGTTCCACTTAATATCATCTGTAGTAATTATAGACTTGTCCCAGAAATATATTTGTGGCGCTCCATATAATTTTTCAATGTTTTTATTGTCTTTTGCTTTTTGAGCTATGGTTTTAAACTCTCCTTTTTCAATTACATAATTCTTATAGTTTTTAGTTATATCCTCTACATTCTTATCTGTTATATATATTCTAAAACCATATGCCTTATCTTTATTAATACTTGGATACTCATGTGTAAAATCAAACTTTATATCATTTTTAGAGTCAAATTTAACTTCATTATTAAACTTATTTTTCATGATATAAGTTGCTGCAAAATTTTCTTTATTTACTGAGAAAAATTGCATTGAAAAACTTTCAATAGTATTAAAAATTTGTTCATTTAAATACTCTTTCCAATACTTATCATTACTTGGTATAAACTTTCCTTCATTTATAGGAAGAATATAACTTTCTCCACTTATACTTGGCCAAGTAAAGCTATTAGCTTCTTTTTCATTTGACTTTATATCTATATCTAGGTAACTATCTTCTTTCTTTATATCTACATCAATTTTTTCTTCTGGATAAGTCCATGAAATTTCATCATCACTCTTTTTCAAGTTAGTAACAGCTCTTTCTTTCATAGGATCTGATATATTTTCTTTCTTGCCATTTACATCAACTGAAACTTGAAAGTTTTTTGGGTTAACATCATATTTAAAATCTAAATTATTAACTTTCTCAATTTTAGCTTCTGTGCCTTCTCCATTTTTAATAAGTCCATTACTACATCCTACAAGGGTAGTTCCTATAAGTATGAAACTAGTAATTACCATCATTTTTTTATTCATAATATCACCTCAAAGTCATTTTAATTTAGTTTTGTTACACCTACGTTACAATTAATTCTTTGATTGAACTTCACTATCTATAAGCTGTAAATTGTATTGTCTAATTATTTCTATTAATCTATCTGCGTAAATTCTTTCCCCTTTTTCATTGCTATCTGTACTATAACCTGCCTTTTGTAGAGCTTTAGCTTGATACACATAAGTATTTGCATCAAACACACCATTTTGTTGATATCTTTTGTTTTCACCTAAAAACTTAGCATGGTCATTTATAGATTCGCCAGGAGTATTGTATTTTCTAAATTTGCCATTAATTGTATCTTTTTCAAACTCTCTTGTTTCTAAAGTTACATATTCTCCTTCCCAATAGTTATCTGCTTTTATTCCAAATAAATTGTTATAATCTTTAGCTAGCTTGGACTGTCCCCAACCTGATTCTAAAATAGCTTGGGCTATTGTTATAGATGGTAATACTTCATATTTTTTATAGTTTTCTATAGCATCATCTTTTATAGAATTTATAAATTTGATATATTTACTATCTTGGCTAAGTCTTTGTGGCATTGGCCCAAAGTCTTCTAATTGATTTATATAATCATAAGTTAGTGCTTTTTCTTTTTTATTAAAATCTAGTTCATTTAAAACTTCATCAACACTCTTTAAACTATAATCACCCTTATCTTCATGTAAAAACTTTTTAGATATATCTTCAATTTCTTTTGTTGTTATTTTTTTAAAATTATTGTCTTCAATTACACCAGTTATTGCAGCTACGTACTTCCAATTAATTTGAGCTTTATTTGAACTTACACTATCAACTACTTCAATAAACTTACCTACATCTATATATTCCTTATCTATCTCTTTTAATGAGTAGTTTGCTATCATAATGTAAATAACTGCAATTAGCATTATTAAGGTTAAAAAACCTTTATTTTTCATATTTATACACTCCCTCGTTATTTGTTATGAGCTTATTATAAATATGTTTTGTTTCATTAATGTTACAAAATATATTTATAATAATTCAGTTGACGCTTTATATAAACAAGTGATATATTTATAACATATATGTTATGTATTTATAACATTTAAATCAGGGGGGTATTTTTTATGAATGATAAAAATTTTAGTGCTAAATCAAAATTATTAGTAGAATTTCTAATATGTATAGTGGTTTTTATTTCTACATTTGCAGGTTTTAAAAACTTTTCTAATATCCAATATTTTTGGCCAATAATGTACTTAATTTTAATAGGTTGTATATTCCTACTTAGTAACAAACTAGGTGGTATAGTCGATGAGTTATCACAACTCATCTTATCGAAGATAAATAATATTTGTATAAAAATTTTAGTATCCTTTATATTAATAATGGTTTCTTTTCTTTCAACACCTTATATAAATGTATACTCTATAAATAGCAATGTAATAGGAATGATATTATCATTATTTTTACTTTTATTAAGCTTAGTAAGGTTGGTACTCTTTATCTATTTTGATAGGAAGGGTATTTGTCAATAGGTGACTATCTCAAAAACTAAAATTAAAGAATATAGAGAAAAAACTTCTATGAAACAAAGCGAATTAGCTAAGTTAGTTGATGTAAGACGTGAAACAATAGTTCATCATTGAAATTAGCTATGGATATAGCCAGCTTTTTTAAGTATCAGTTGAAGATTTATTTGAGTTTGTAGATAAAAAAATTTATAAATACATATATATAAAAGGCTATGATTATAAACCCATAGCCTTTTATATAATCATATTAAACTGTTTGCAAACAAAATAAAAAATCTTATTTTTTCATCATGTAATTCTACTCCATACTCAAGATTATGAGCTTCTAGTATTTCCTTTACTAAACTAAGACCTAGACCTGTTCCTGATAATCGCTTATTTCTTGATTTTTCTAATACATAAAATGGATTCCATATATTTAATAAATCATATTCACTCATATCTATAACTTTATTTGAAATATCTAAGTATATCTTTTCTTTTCGATTCAAAGAAATACTTATATTTTTATCTTGTGTATATTTTATAGCATTGCTAATTAAGTTACTCAATACAATTTTCATTCCATCTATGTCTGCATTAACCATACATTGACTTCCATCAAATTCATAACTTAAATTAATATCATTTTCTTTTATAATTAATTTATATTCTTTTATAATACTCTCCAAAACTTCATTTAAATCAAACTCATTTAAGTTAATTTCTCTTTTTTCGTATTTTGCCCAGTAAAGTAAAGTGTTTATAGTTTCATTCATTTTTTCACTTTGTTCTATTATAGTATCTAAATAAGTTCCATCATCAATTCCATCTTGTATACCCATTGCGTAGGCTTTTATAAGAGCTATTGGTGTTTTTAGTTCATGAGATGCTCCACCTATAAATACTTTTAAATTTTCATTTCTTTTATTTAGCTCATTTTGAGCTTTTTGTAAGCTTATGCTCATTTGATTTACGCTATCTGATAGTTCTTCTATCTCATCATTGGTTTTTATTTCTTCAGTTCTAAAGTTTAACTTTGCAATGTCTTTAGATAATAATTTAATCTTTTCTAAGGGATCTATTATCATCTTTGATAATATAAATGTCAGTATAACTATTATTAATACTGACAAAGTTGTTAGTATTAAGTTAAACTTATTTATAATAGATATAGTTTCTTTTGAATGTTCAATTGGCATTGATACTGCAAATATATAATTATCTTTTTTTATAAATTTAACTAATAAACTATACTTTAATTTTCCTTGGTTATAAATTTCATTTATACTTCTTTTTTTTAACTCTTCAATCTTGAACTCTGAAAGCCAAAACTTTTTTAAGTTTATGCCTTTTTTATTAAATTCTGTAACTAAGTTTTGTGTTATTGTAGTTTCATTATCATTTTCAAAGTCTACAGGTGTATAAATTACAGCTACTTCATATTTTTCTTGTATCTGTTCTATGTTTTTGATAGCTTCTTTAGTACTTAAATTTTCAATCTCTTCCCCTATATTATTTATAATTTTCTTTTTTTCATGTAAGTAATATTTATCTATAAAAATATTATTGATAGCTAGCGATATTAACGAAACTAATATAACTACTATGGATATACTTATAGATAGTTTCTTATTAAGTTTAGTCATTTATATCCTCCAAGCTATAACCTAGCCCTCTATGTGTTACTATTAGTTCTTCACCTATTTTTGTTCTTAGTCGTCTTATGTGTGTGTCTACTGTTCTAAAGTCTCCATAATAATCCATCCCCCATACCAAGTCTAATAGTTTTTCTCTTGATAATATTGATCCTTTGTTATTTATAAAGGTTTTTAAAAGTTCAAATTCTGTTTTTGTTAATCCTAGTTCTTTATTTTCTTTGAAGGCTTTTTGTTGTTTAAAATCTACTTTTAAATTTTCAATTGTAAATATATCATTGTAGCCTATAAGTTTTTTTGCTCTTATTATTAATAGTCTGGGGTCAAATGGCTTTCTTACATAGTCGTCTGCCCCTATATTCAGTGCATCTATTTCATCGTCAACTTGTCCTTTTGCTGTTAGCATCATTACTTTTGTATTGCTATTTTCTTTTATTTGTTTACATGCTTGTATTCCATCTATTTTTGGCATCATCCAATCTAGTATAGCTAAGTCTATTTTATTTTCATAAAAAATTTCTAATGCTTCTTCTCCATCCATAGCAATTAAAACATTGAAGCCTTCTTTTTTCAAGTAAGCTTCTATAATCTTTAACATGCTTAATTCATCATCAGCTACTAATATATTCATGTCTTCACGTCCATTTCTATTAAATCGGTTTAGTTTATGTTAATATTTTTTTATTACACCAATGTTACAACTACTTTATGTTTTTATATTTATAATTGTTTCGTTATTTATGATTTAATATCAATACTTGTATGTGGTCAAGAGGGTATCACTAAAACTTTTAGACTATATTCCTATTATTTGTGTATTAGTGCATAGTTGAATTGTATACTACTTGTTTATTTTACTCCTTAAAAAGCTTATCTTAGTCCATTTTTAATATAGTTTTATTTTATAATGTTATAATTTTGTATGAGTAAGTTTTAAGGAGGATTTTTATGGAAAATACTAAAAATAATGCATTATCTGTATCTATAGTTTCAGCTGTAGTTTGTATAGTTGTGATTTCACACTATTTAATTGGCAGAAATGCTTCTATAGGTGTGTTTGGAAAGATTGCTATTGTATGTGCTTCTTTCGGATTAGCTTTAAATGTAATGTCGGTTCTATGTAGTTTAGGTGCTAAAAAAAATATATCAAAAACAATATTAACTACTATAAATGTAATAATATTTTGTATAGTAGGATTCTTCACAGGAGTATTGATATTTTAAATATAACTTCATTACAAATAAAAAGATAATAACCTATGTTATTATCTTTTTATTTGCAATATTATAATTTCTAAATTAGTTTTTAAATTCTATATGTCTTTATCAGTATTTTTAATATTTTAAATGTAAATAAAATTGTTATTCCCATTCCAATTAATGATAAAATCAAATTTATTATGCAAATAACCTCAAATCCCCAGCTTACTAATGGATTTGAAATTAAACCTCCACCTGTAACTCTAAAGATTATTGAGTTTATTATTCCGTCTCCTAATGTATTTAATGACATCAAAGCTAAACCACTTATAATCCCCATTATTGGATTTATAAATTTCTCCATACAATTCTCCTTTTTTAAGCTATAACTTATTCATATTATAATACTTATAAAATAATGCATACACAGCTGTTGCATCTGATAATTTTATAACTTTGCATATGTATAAATTTTACCTATCGCTACTAAGATTAAAATCATTATACTTAATACCATGTGTATTATTTATCTCTTTTATAAAATCGATTGCCTTGCTAAGTAACTGAGGTTGTATCTCTGGATAAGTTAATTCCTTCGGTAATTCATCAAGCAGTATAATTTCATCAATTTCAAGATTTGGAAGTGATTTAAATTCAGCTATCTCTGCAAAATATAATCCTCCAAAAGTTTCTGTTGGGTGCTTTGAAATATCTCCAACTTCTTTTGAAACTGAATAAACACAAATAGGAAACATTTCAAATTTATTCGCTCCACTTTCTTCATATAGTTCTCTAGCTGCAGTATTATTTATATCCTCTCCTATTTCTCTATGTCCACCTGGAATTTCCCAAGTTGTTCTTTCTTTATGCTTTGATAATACCCATTTATCTTTAAATCTTGCCACTATAACTGCAAATAACAAGTTGTCACTCTCTATTTCTTCCCAATTATAGAAATTAACTTTAATAATAGAAATCACCCCTTATTAAAATTTTATCAGTTATATATTGCCTCCACAACAAAACATAATAATTTACGATTAATAGAATATTTTATTTTATAAAAATAACTTAATACATTCATATAAAAAGGTAATAACCTAAATTTATAGAATATAATGATTGTCTTGGATCAGATGATGATATATTATTTTATCTATTGTAATTTGTATTCTTGAGATGTTAATTTGAAATTATCCTTTAAACCTTTGGTTACATATATTTTATTATCTTTGGTTACAAAAATAGCTTCTACATTTTTTTTATTATTAATATAATCTAATCCTTTCTCTAGCCCCATAGAAAAAACTGCTGTAGACAAAGCATCACAATAAGTTGAATCATCTGATATAATAGAAATTCCTTGTAAATTATTTTCTACTGGATAACCTGTTTTTCTATCTAAAATATGATGGTACAATTTTCCATTTTGCGTAAAATTACGTTCATAGATTCCAGATGTTACAACAGATTTATCTACTATTTCTACTATTCCTATATAGTCACTTTTCTCCTTCTTGCCATCTCTTATTCCAACTTTATATGGATTTGAATCAAATTTTTCTCCTATACAAAGTATATTTCCACCTATGTTTAAAATGCCGTGGTTATACCCACTGTCTAAAATAATGCTTTTAATTTTTTCACCTACATATCCCTTTGCAACTGCCCCTAAATCTATCATCATTCCTTTTTGTTTTAACATTACTGAATTATTATTTTTGTCTAACTCAATTTTATTTATATCCACTAAATCCAAAGTTTTTTTTATTTTATCCTCATTTGGTACATTTGCTTCTTCAAATCCTATACTCCATAACTTAACTACAGATCCTATTGATATATCTAAGTTTTCATTAGTTTCTTTAGTATATTTAATTCCATTTTCTATTAAATCAAAAGTATCTTTACTTACTTTTACAAATTCAATTCCTGCCTTTTCATTTATTTTATCTACTTCACTTTTAGCATTTTTATCATTTATAGACATTTTGTATTCTACATCTCTTATTGTATTTTCTATTTTCTCAAAAACTTTATTATCCACTTCTTCTGTTGAAAAAATATCAATATTCATATAAGATCCCATTGCAAATACTTCTTTTCCATAACTTTTATATTCTTCTTTTTTGCATCCAACAAAAACTATTCCTATCAATATTATAAATAATAAATATAATTTTTTCATATATTCCTCTCAGTAAGTAAAGAGGATGCATCAAAATGCTATTTTGATACACCCTCCTAAATTTTTACAGTTTCACATTTACTTTATTTTTTAACTGTATAAGTGTAATCTGAAAATCCACTTGCTTGTATTGTTACAACATCGTTATCCTCTAAGTTATTGTATAAGTATATACCATTTGAATAGTTAACTCTATAACCTTCTTTTGGTTGAGTTTCAGAAGTTTTATTAACTTCTACATTGTTTATTTTTACACTTGTTATAGCATGCTCCCAACCTCTATCTTGAGATGTTAGTGTATAGTTATTTAGCATTGGATTATATTGAACATCTATTTTACTATCTATTAATTGAATTTTATAGCTATAGTCATTATAGCCTTGTGATTTAATCACTACATTATCATCTATACCTAATTTTTTAAGTATAGTTACTTTTCCATAACTAGCTTTAAATTCATTATCACTTAAAGAGTTTCCATTTACACTTACTTCTACATTCTTAGTCCAATCATAATCTCCATGTGAAAATACACAGTTTCCATTCTCATTTTTAGCTACTTTTATTTTATCTACTGATTTTTCTGGTATTTTATAAGCGTAGTCTTCATAAGCACTTGACTCTAAAATCATATTATTTCCACCTGTTAAGACCTCTAATATAATAATCTTACCTTTGTCTATTGTCCAACCAGCATTAGCATATGCATTTTTTGCTTTTACTAAAGTTTTGTCTCCAACTTTTATAGTCTCAATTTTATTTATATATTCTGCATCACTTGAACTAATTATAAAGTGGTTAAATATATCTTTATCTACTTTAACCTGTGGAGTTTGTTTAACTTCTTTTTCTTGTTTAACTTCTTTTTCTTGTTTAACTTCTTTTTCTGATATTTTCTCTTCTTTCACTGAAACTACTGTAGAAAAATCATTATATCCATTAGCTTTTATAATTATTTTATAGTCACCTATTTTATTAAATGTTTCTCCTGATATTTCTATTGAATAAAACTTATCTGAAGAAATTTTATATTTCACTTCTTTACCATTTACTAATACTTTTGTTATTTTTTCACTGTATTTTTCTTCAAATGGTTGTTTAACGTCTATCATAACTTTTTCATTTATTTTATTTTTATTTTCTTTATTTAATTTCACAAAGCTTGGTACCTCAATTTTGGATACCTCTTTTTCTTCTAATTCACTTGGTACAAATGATAATTGAGAGTCTTTGTACTCATACGCTTTTATAGTTAAATTATATCTAGCTTTTTCTTTTCCTTTAAATAAGCTTTCTTTTAATACTAAAGTATCACCTATATAATAGTAATCTCCATCTGTTCCTACTTGGTCATTATTAAATAAATCTTTTCCATTAAGGACTATTTTCGTAATATTATTTTTAAAGTTTTTATCAAATTTTATTGCTATATCATTATTATTAATTTTATTAGCTTTTAAAACTTGTTCTTGATTTATAAAATCTATACCTACTAAATTATCTTTGTATCCTTTTGCTATAAATTTTATATTATTTTTCCCATGTATAAACTTAGAAGTATCCTTTATAACTACTTTATCACCTTCTATTTTATATTGACCTTTTGAAAGTTCATTTATGCCCACTAAAACTCTCTCTACGTTTTCTAGATAATGATTTCCATTCTCAGTATGAATTTCTACTTTATCTTTAATATTTCCTTTAGCCTCTAACTTAGGTGGTGTTTTTAAATTTTCTTGTCCATATGATTGAACATCTCCAAAAGCTCCATCTTCTAACATATATTTAATTTGATACGGTTTATTTAAGTAGTCACTTTCTTTTATAGTATTATAATACTCTTTAAATGTTATGTACTTCCCTTCATTAATGGCATTTTTATAACATTGATAGTCTATTACTTTATTAGAATCTTTAGTTAATACTGCATCTTTAGTCATAGATTCCCACCAACTCAAAACTTCATTAGAGTACTTAGTTCCCATATCTAAATTCTTAAGAATCATTGCATTTGCAATTAAATCAAAGTCATAGACTATATTCGCCCTTAATATATGGTTTTTTCCTCCACTACCTGTATCACTATCTTCTCCTCCATCACTTGCACTAGCTATAGTATCTATAGCTTCTATAGGTTTTTTAGGTTTAGTAATATTGTGGCTTAAATTATTATTTAGATCTGTATTATTTTCATCATGGTGTAGAGAAGGGTTAGAACTATTATTTCCTGCTTCTTCTAGGTAGAAATCTTTTGTAAAGTCTTCATATCCATTTGCCTTTATAGTAAGCTTATGTTTTCCTTTTGTAAGTTTATCTAAAGCTTTATTTTCTAGCCTAACTATGTTTGATACTACATGATAATCAACACAATTTCCTTGTAAAGTTTCTCCATCTAATAAAACTTCGTATATTGGATTTTTTACAGCATAGTTAAAATCTTTAAGCTCAAATACTAATTCATTATTTGCCCAAAAATTAAAGTTTCCTGAAAGTTGTATTTTACCTGCTGGTTTTACTATTTCTATTTGTGTATTTAAATCCTTGTATCCCTTTGATTTTATTTTTATATTATGTAATTCATTTCTATCTTTTATAGATGAACAATCTTTATCTATTATTATTTTCCCATCTTCTAAGGAATACTGTAATTTTTCACTTATATTTATATTATCGTGAGTTCTCTCTATACTATAAATATTATCTTGCCATTTTTTAGCTTCCTTTGTGCCAATGTCAAATTTTATAATAACATCTTCACCTATTTTTGTTCTTTCTAAACTTAATTTAGGTAATGTATTATCTATAAATTTGCTATTATCACCATTTAAACTAAATGTAGTTTTGTTTGGTATTAATCTTACATTTCCATTTTTATCATAATTATCTTTATGATAGTCTAGCTTTAACATTGGCCCTGATGCTAATATTTTTTCAGGAGCCTCACCATTTATAATTTTAGTGAATTTTTTACCATCTTTATTAAGAATTAGATTTTCTACTATTTTATCTTTTCCTTCATTTTGAATTACTTGTATTTTAGCTACTTCACTAGAATTCACCTCAAATTTAACTATAGTTCCTTCAGTATTAACAGGTGTTGGTTTTACTATTTTTTCGTTCAATGTAAATGTAGTGTTATTTATGTTTCCTTTATCTAAGCTAACTACTGCATATCCGCTACCTTCAACTTTAAGAATTTTTGTCTTGTTTAAATTTATTATAGAATTAGCTTCTATATTTTTTTCATCATTGTATATTACATCTGCTATAACATAAATCCCTCCATTTTCAACGCTTCCTTTGTTTTTTATATTTTCAAATAAATCTGGTAACATTAAGAGTTTAATATCTCCGTATATATTATTTTTGTTGAAGTCCTTATTCTTTTTATTGTTATTTATATAGGAATCATGATTTACTGATGTTCCTTTTAAAGAAAGGATTATATTTTTATCATCTTGTCTTTTTATGTGAAGTGTTTGTCCTTTATTTAATCCCATAACACTTGCAGATGCTACTGTATCTACATCTCCATCAATATTTTTAGCAAAAGTAGCTTTTGTATCATTAGAAATTGTTATTTTTAAGTTAGTTTTAATCATTCCTTGATTTTCTTTTGCCTCTTCAAATCTTGCCATATCACTAATTTTTATGTCACTAAATTTAATATTAGATCTTACTTTATCTACTTCTTTTTCTTGTTCTTTCTTATTAACATGTTCTACTTTTTCTACCTTTGCTTCTTGTTCCTTTTTATTAACATGTTCTACTTTTTCTACCTTTGCTTCTTGTCCCTTTTTACTAACATGTTCTACTTTTTCTACCTTTGCTTCTTGTCCCTTTTTATTAACATGTTCTACTTTTTCTACCTTGACTTCTTGTTCCTTTTTATTAACATGTTCTACTTTTTCTACCTTTGCTTCTTGTTCCTTTTTATTAACATGTTCTACTTTTTCTACCTTTGCTTCTTGCTCTTTTTTGTTAACTATCTCTTCTTTTTCTATTTTATTGTCTTTCTTATCATCATTAATTATATTTAATTTACTTACTTTTTCATCATTTTTATTATTACTTACTTGTCTTAACTTACTTGTTCCTTTTATACCCTTAGATTTATCATTTCCTATATTTTTTTCATCAATTTCACTTGAATGCTCATCATCTAAGGATTCTGTTTCCTTACCTTTTATTTCACTTATTTCCTGATCTGTTAAATCTTTTTCTGATTTAACTTTGATTTCTCTTTCTCTATCTTCTGCTTTATCGCTTGCTAAAGATGGTAATACTGTTATTGATGATACGGCTATCAATGACATTATAACAAGGCTTGCTGCTTTTTTATTCAATTAAACTCCTCCTACCATTTTCTATATTTTCTAAAACTTCCCCTTGTTTGTAATATATCTTAAATTTAATGCTTTGTCTATAGTTATTGATAATTATTTTCATATAAAAATAATTATCAATAATTCACAAAAAAATAAATATTTAAATTATTCCAACTAGTTATCTTTTATACTTATAATTTCACAATTTTTTTCAAATTAAAATCCTATCTCAAAATATAATAGGGTATCGTGTTTCACGATACCCTATTATATACTCTAAATATTATTTAATTTTAATTGCTTTCATTAAATATTTTATCTATTTCCTCACTTATATCTACTAAAATTTCAACTAAGTCAGGATCAAATTGTTTCCCTGACTCACCAACAATTATATCCATCGACTTTTCATGAGAAAATCCCGGTTTATAACATCTCTCCATCCTAAGAGCATCATAAACATCCGCTATAGCCACAATTCTAGCTTCTATCGGAATTTCTTCTCCTTTTAAACCTCTTAAATATCCTTTACCATCATACCTTTCATGATGATATAGAATAATATTATTAGCTACATCACTTAAATTATTTTTCTTTATAATATCATAACCTGCCGATACATGAGTCTTCATTATGTCCATTTCTTCATCAGTTAATTTACCAGGTTTCTTTAAAATACTATCACATATAGCAACTTTACCTATATCATGTAATGATGAAAAGTAAGTTACTTCCTTTATAAAATCTTCATCATCACTTATACGTCTTACTATAATATCACAATATTTAGAAATTCGCTCTATATGATTTCCTGTGTCACTATCATTTAAAGAGTTTACATCTTCTAAAGTTTCTACTAATGAAATTATTAATTCTTCATTATTTGATATAGCCTGTTTTAAATCCTTTTGTAATTCTTCTTTTACTTTAATAGCTTTTCTAAGCCTCAATATATATATATAACTTACTACAATTATTATAAAAAATATAATAATAACTTCAATTATAAAAGTATAGTTAATATCCTCTATACTTTTTATATTGTTTTTATTATACTTTGGTAATACATCTGTATTTATGCTATTATCTAGCTTCTTCATTATTCCTATTAAAATTTCATTGTCCTTATTTACGCCTATAGATTCATAAAATACATTATTCACCATTCCAACATTAAAAATATATTCATTTATATTTTTTTTCTTAATATAATGTTGCATTATAAGATTATCACATATAAAATAATCTATCTCATGATTTTCCATAGCATCTATCATATCATTATAATTATCATATAGTTGTATTTTCCCACTTATTATTTTAGAGTCTAAATACTCTTTATCTATTTTTTTTATAACTCCAATTTTAGAACCTTCTAATTGACTTATACTATCTATTATCATTTCATGTGTAGAATAAATAGATAAGTTATAACTATTATATGGTTTCATTAACTCTAAATTATCAGATTCCTTATCTAACTTATTAGCTCCAAAATAAATTTGAGGTTCTTTATCTCCATCTTGTGTAAAAGTAATTCCTAAAATATATTCTATTTTTTTTATGTATTCATTAAGTATTCCAGTTTTTTCATGCAAAATATTTTCATAATAATATGGATTAAATTTATATTTCACCTTCATTTCAATAGTTTTATTTTTACGTAACCATTCTTTTTCATCTTCAGTTAAGTTCAAATTATATTTTATATATTCAAGCTGATTTTTAGTTTTAATTTCATGCATTTTACGTTTTGATATATTATCTAATCCTTTTTCAATCAAACCTTTTAATACTTCATCCTCTTTTACATATGCTAATAATTGTAATTTAGCTTGTTTGCATACATCTTTTGCATATACAGATTTTTCAGGTGATATATTTAAGTATTTTAAGGCAGATGAACTCATAATAAACCCAAATATTTCATCATCCTCATATAGTTTTTTTATTTCATTGGCATCATTAACGACTACAAAATTAAAATTTTTATCATATTCACTTTTTATATGATTGAAAGATTTGTGTATAGCAATTTTTTTACCTTTTATATCACTTAAGGAACTTATTTCTTTTGATGTATATAAATTTACATTATCAAAGTCATGTTGGTTCGTAGGCATATATCTTTCATCTTCAATATTATCTATTTCAAGTGCCCATAAAACATCTGCATTTTGGGGATCTTTTTTAGTAACTATATTTATACCATATAAATTATTTATATAGTTCTGTAAATCTTTGAAAATTCCAAATGATCGACCATTTTTTTCAGTATAATAAATACCATTTTCAGGTACACATTTGGCTACTATCTCCCTAGATTTATTATTTTTTATCCACTCTCTTTCTACTCTAGTAAGATGTACTCCATTACTTTCTTTATCAAAATACACCGCAAACATAGAAAAAATACAGATTAATATAACAGCTATTAAAGCTTTAATATAATTTTTCATATTTCACTTCCCTTTTAAAATAAATTATCAATATTTTATTTTAACTTTTTGTGCGACATTTTTCAACATTTTTTAACAAAATCATTTATTAATTTTTTGCAATTTAGAACATTTTGAAAATATATTTTTAAAACTATAACAAATAATAAATAGTTATAGATCAATATATATAAGCTAAATATTCATATATAAATAAAGGGCACCGCAGATTAAACTGCGACACCCTCTGTACTCTTAACCCCACTAATTACTTTCATTAAAGATAATATCAAACTCTTCATTTATCTCAACTAAAATATCAACTAACTTAGGATCAAATTGTTTACCTCTTTCTGATACAATTATATCCATAGATTTTTCATGAGAAAATCCTACCTTATAACATCTCTCCATTCTAAGAGCATCATAAACATCTGCTATAGCTACAATTCTTGCTTCTATTGGAATTTCTTCTCCCTTTAATCCTCTTAAATACCCCTCCCCATCATATCTTTCATGATGATATAAAATAATATTATTAGCTACATTACTCAAATTATTTTTCTTTATAATATTATAACCTGCCGATACATGCGTCTTCATTATATCCATTTCTTCATCTGTTAGTTTACCTGGTTTCTTTAAAATACTATCACATATGGCAACTTTTCCAATATCATGCAATGAAGAAAAATAAGTTACCTCTTTTATAAAATCTTCATCATCACTTATACGTCTTACTATTTTTTCGCAATACTTAGAAATTCTCTCTATATGATTTCCTGTATCACTATCATTTAAAGAGTTTACATCCTCTAATGTTTCTACTAAAGACATTATTAAATGTTCATTATTTGATATGGCCTTTTTTAGGTCTTTTTGCAATTCTTCTTTTACTTTTATATGTTTTCTTAACCTTAATATATATATATAACTTAGTAATATTAATACTATAAATATAACTATAATTTGAATTATGAATATATAGTCAATAGTATCTATATTCTTCATATTATTTTTATTATATTTTGGTAACACCTCTGTATTTATATTATTATCTAACTTTTTCATTATGCTAACTAATATTTCATTATCTTTATCTATACCTATATACTCATAAAATATAGCATCTAGCACCCCTACATCAAAAATATCTTCAGTAATATTATTTTTTGTATAATATTGCATTGTAAGGTTATCACCCACAAAATAATCTATTTCATCTTTTTCTAAAGCATATAGCATATCATCATAATCATTGTATAACTTAACTTCTCCATATATTATCTTTGAATCTAAATATACTTTATCTAGCTTTTTTACAACACCTATTTTGAACCCTTCCAACTGACTAATGCTATCTACTACCATTTCATACTTTGAATATATAGATAAGTTATAGCTATTGTATGGTTTCATTAATTCTAAATCATGTAATATTTCTTCTTTTTTATTTACACCAAAGTAAATCTGAGGTACTGCATCTTCATCTTCAACAAAATTAACACCTAGAATATACTCAACTCGATTTATATATTCATTTAATATACCGCTTTTTTTATTTAGTTCATTCTCAAAGTAATAAGGTTTAAATTTATATTTTATTTTCATAGGAATTTTTTTATGTTCACTTAACCATAGCTTTTCTTTATCAGTTAAATTTAATTTATATTTTATATATTTTAGCTGATTATTTATTCTAATTTCATTCATTTTATCTTGTGATATACTACTTAGAGCTTTTTCAATTAAGTTTCTTAAAATCCTATCTTCTTTTGTATATGCTAATATTTGCAAATTAATATTTTTGGATATATCTTTTGAGTATAATTGTTTTTCAGGCGATATATCTAAATATTTCAATGCGGATGAACCTATTATAAATCCAAAAACCTCACCATTTTCATACATTTTTTTTATTTCACTAACATCATCAACTATTACAAAGTTAATATTTTTTTTATAAGTACTTTGAGTTTTATTAAATGATTCATGAATAGCAATTTTTCTATTACCTATATCTTTTAATGACTTTATTTTTTGTGATGTATAAATTTTCAAACTGTCGAAATCATGTTGTTTTGTACTTATATATCTTTTATTATCTACATTATTTATTTCAAGTGCCCATAATATATCAGCTTCTTTTGGATTTTTTTTCATCACTATATTTATACCATATAATTTTTTTATATAGTCTTGTAAATCAGTAAATACACCAAAAGTCTGATTTGCATCTTGAGTATAATAAATTCCATTATCAGGAATACATTTTGCTACTATCTCTCTTCCTTTATTATTTTCTATCCACTCTTTTTCTTCTTTATCAAGTTTTACATTATGTTGAACTTTATTATACTGTACAACGATTGTAAATAAGCACATAATCATTACAACAGGTATTACAATTTTCAGATATTTATACATATTTCACTTCCCTTTTTATCTTTAATTTATATTCTTAGTCTTTATATATTAACTTTATATTTTGTAATTTTCAACATTTTTCGACAAGTATGTATTTGTAAATTTTACCTTTTTGAGTATTTTTTACATATTTCATAAAATGATTTAAAAGTACTAAAATATAATTATGTATATCAATATATTAATTGAAAAAATAATCCATAAATCATAAAGTTTGCCTAATTATTTATAGGATTTTAAAAATATCAATTATATTTTACTAGAAAAATTATTGTGTTAGTTTTTTATATTTATTCCTAA
>NZ_JBOFKN010000200.1:0-4328 GCF_051657365.1 Paraclostridium sp. | reverse complement strand
AGTGGAAATACATTATTTGAATGTATTTCAAATTTATTTGATACTATAAAAAAATTAGATTATTTAAGAATAGAAGATATATTGGATGAACCTATTACTAATATTACAGATTTAAAATCATATATTTTTGATAAATTATATATTAAAGATGATGAAGACGAATATGAGGAGTGTATAGGTCTATCTAAAATTGATAATTTTTTAAATTTAGATATTGAGATTTTTAGGGCGTGGTATTCTTATATAAAAGCAGAAACAAACAAAGAGGTAGTTTATCATACTTATCACGGAACAAAAGGATTAGAGTTTGATAATGTGATAATTTTTATGAAGAATAGTTTTAATAGAAATTCAGATTTTTTTACTGGTTTCTTCAAAAATTATACTACTTTAAGTAATCAACATCGTTCTCCACAGAATCTTTTATATGTAGCAGTTACAAGAGCTAAAAAAAATTTAGCTATTCTTTTTTTAGATGAATTACCAAAAGATGATACTGTATTAAATATAGAAAAAATATTTGGCAAAATTAATAAAGCATTAGAGGTTTGATTTGATTATATTAATTTGTATAATTAAATAACTGAGAAGTTTTTTATAGCTAAAAAATTTAGGAGGAATTCTACTTATTAAACAACTAATTGAACAAAATTAAGATTAGACCTGTTGATAATATAAAACTTTATAAAAAAGCAGTAATTCTTTTTATAGGAACTGAATCTATTACTTATAAAATTCATAATATTACAGATATGAGTTTTGAAAACTTACAAAAAAGAGTTTATGGGTTATAAAATATATAAAAATGATTGAAAAGGCTATATATTGTAGCCTTTTTATATTGTCAAAGATATGAAATTGCTATATACTTAAGATATAAGATAACAAAGGTAAAAGAAAGGAGAGTCAAAAATGACAAAAGAAGATGTAAGAGAAAAATTATTAGAAATGAAAGAACAATATGTTTTCGAAATAACAGGAGAAAAGGCTAAAAAGAAAACATACTCAAAATTATATTTTTTAAAATTAAATGATGATAGATATTTAGCTTGTGATATATTAGCAGGATTTGTAATAGGAACTATAATAGAAGAAAATTATATGACTTTAGAAAAGACTTTAGAAATGATTCAAGGGTATTTAGATGAAGGATATACTTTAGTAGGAATAAGTGATCCAAAGTTCTCAAAAATTGTTGAGTAGGGAGTAAAAAATGCTAGAAAAACTAAGACTGTTAAGAAAAAATAACTTTAAGATAAAGATTTTAAATAAACTTTCTGGAAAATTATTAAATGAAGATATTTTCAAAATATTAAAAGAAAGGCAGAGTTGGAATACCCCTTATTTAGAAGATGATATTTCAATATTAGAAATAATAGAACCTAAAATTTTTTATAAAAAAAATTACTTGGAAAAGAAGTTGATATTTTAGATTTAACTCATATTAGTAATTCAAGAATAAATGATTCAGCTAAAGAAATAGGAAGTGTTAAATTAAAAAACTATTTTATTTTAAAAAATAAAGAAGAATTAAAATCATTACATGTAGAAATTCAAAAAGAACTTGAAAAAAAACCAGAGAAATATTATATATATAAATATGCTTGGAATAATATTTTAGCTTTATATAATGGTGATTTTTCACATAGATTTCTGTCTTTAAGAAAAAATTTAGAGATATATGATTTAGAAATGACTTTAAAAGTAGAAAATTATATTGAAGTTTCTCTTAATATAGAATATATAGAACAATTAAATTTAAAATTTGATTATTATATAACGACAAAAAAGAATTTAGATAATTTAGAAAAAGAAATATGGAAAATAATATATTCTGATAGAAGTTTAAAAAATTTAATTTATAAAAAGGAAATAGAAGAGTTGAAAACCTTTTATTCTACTTTAGAAAGTAAGTATTTTCAGGATTTTTATATACTAAAAGCTCCTAAAAATTTCTATAATATAATTTTTGATTTAAAACAAAATGATTTTAAAAAATTAAAACTACTTGGAGAATCTATAGATAAAAAAATGAAATATATTTAAAGAAATTTCTATTAAGTACAAAAGAAAAGTAAAAATATTATGAAGGGAGAAGAGAAAATGGAGTTTATTCATCCAAATCATTACTTTAATAAAAATCCAGAATATAAATCTGAAGGAATTAAAACTTTAGAAATATTATTGGAGGGATTATCAAATAAACAACAAACAGCTTTATTAAGGGGTCTTCAAGATGGAAATAGTCAATTTGAAGAAAATCAATATTTACAGCATGCAGTAGAAAGTACTGTTAATTGCTTCTTTAAAAAAAATTTTGATAAGTTTGTATATGAACCTAAAGCAAGTTTTGGAAATAAAAATATGGACTGTGGAGTAGAAATAGATAATTTTAAAATCAATTTTGAAGTAAAATGTCCCAAAATTTCTTTAAAGGAAGAAGGAGTATTATATACTCAAGCTATTGGATTTGAAAGTCCTCAAATAGCGGAAGAAAAAACAAAAGATCCTATAAATGGAATAAAAAAATTATTATCAAAAAGTGGTTATAAGAAAATTCTATCATATAATGAAGTAGGTGGAGCTAAAAATAAATATTCTGATTTATTATACCTTTTAAAAGAAACACATTTAAAATCTAGAGATAATGAAGTTAATATTTTAGTTGTTTCTTTATACTCTAAACATAATTTTACAGAATGGATTAACTACTATTGGGATATTATAATAGATCCTACAAATAAAAGAGAATTTCAAAATGTAGATGGAATAATTTTTACAAATACAATAAATCATCATATTAATAACTTGGAATCAACTTCGTATCCCTGGTCATTAGAAAAACACCTTTTATTTTTTGTTAAAAATCCATTAAAACCTAATAAAAATATAAATAAACTTGAAATGATAATGAGAAACATATTTGGAGAAAATATACTATTGTTACAAAATGAAATGATAAAATTTGATAAAAATATTAAGAATAAAGTTTTGTTGAAAGAAGCGAGTCTTATATTACAAATAAATCATAGGTTAGTCAAACGTCCAATAGTTTATACAAACGAATATATTTGTGAAAATATTGATTTATTAAAAAGAGAAGTTTTTGAAGCTTATGAAGAAAATAAAGAAAAATTTAAAAAATTTGGGATAATAGATTTTTATAAGATGTTAAATGAAACTATTTGGGATATAAGAACAAATGCTAATATGACTGAAGAAAGAATAGAGCGATTATTTTTATGTAGTAAGTTAATAGATAAAATTGAAGAAAAAGAAGGTAAAAAATTTTTAGACAATGAAAAATATATGTATATGAAAGAAAGATAATTATTTGAACTAATTTTTATTAATACAACTAAATAATTATATGTAAATTTAAAGTGATTAAAACAAGGTTGAATCAAAGTAGGTTAAAAAACCAAGCCGTTTTAATCACTTTTTATTTTTTTAGAATAATCTCGTATTTGGAATTGAATACGAGATTTAATTTATTGATAATACTAAGATTTATTAATAATTTAAAATTTACAAAAGATTAAAAGAGAAATTATTTTATTATATGCGAGATTTTTCTTATATATTGATTATAGGTTTTTTTTCTATTAATAGTAATTATTCTACAAAAAATAAAAAAATCTAGTCATAACCTTTTTATTGTTCACTAGATTTTCTATCTTTATTTAATTTTAACTTTTGGATCTAATTTCTATTTTTATATCAGATCTCATATTGATTTTTTACTATTTCTTTGATTACGTCAAATGCTTTATTATAGTAATCATTTGCTCTTGTATATGCCCAACTACATATTTCAATACATTTTATTAATAAATATAAGTTAATTTTTTCTTCATATTTCTCATATAAATCATCATTTTTGTAATAACCTTTAAAAAATGCTTTTTTATTACTGTTCCCATAATTATCTATCAAAATTAAAGCAAAGTCTGATTCTTTTTCTCCTATAAATGCCGTTTCAAAATCTATTAATGAAAATTGTCTATCTTTTTTATTGAACAATATATTTCTAATATTAAAATCATTATGACATATGGTTAATTTTTCATTATTTCTTATAATATTTTTTTTAAATATAATGTCTATTAACGAAAAACACTTTTCATATATATCATAGTGATTTATTTCATTATTATTACGAATTGTATATTTAAACTTCTCTATTTTGTTACTTACATACTCTTCATATCTCATCTTTTTTATTTGGTTTTCTTTAGTTACATAGATATAATCTTCTTTCAATTTGTTTTTTTCATGGAATTCTCTTAATTTCTCACCAATATTATGCCATATTTTTTCTTTATCTA
>NZ_JBOFKN010000199.1:0-1186 GCF_051657365.1 Paraclostridium sp. | reverse complement strand
CTTTTTCAGTAGTAACAGGTTTATTTAATCCCTTTACAACTCCAAGATCTCCTCTTGTTAAAACTTCATGGCCTTGAAAATATTTTGTTATTATATCTATCATTTTAAATTGCTTCTCTTTTGCTACTTCTATTCCTATTGATTCCAATGGATATGTTTTCATTTTCATTCAACTCCTAAAATTCTCTTTGGATTTTTTACTAATATTTTTTCTAAATCACTCTCTTTTATTGCAGCCTCTCTTAACATAGGAACAAAAGTTTCAATTAGATATGCATACCCAATCCCACCATTTATTTTTAAGTGAGATCTTCTTGTTAAATCAACTGACATTAATAATTTTTCACTCCATCCCTCTTCACAAAGTATTTTTATAAAATCAACCCTAGTTTCATCAGGAAGATAACTATTTTTACCAATAGTATCAAACTCTATATAAGCACCTCTTTTTAAAAGAGATCTTATGTAATCCAAATCATTACTTAAAGCTACATGTCCTAAAATAACTTTATTTAGATCTACACCTAAGTTTTCTAAAAAATCCAACTGCTCATGCCCTAATTTCCCCAAACTTGTATGAGTTGTTATAAAAACTCCTGTAGCTTTTTGAGCAATTGCAGCTCCGTGGAAAACTTTTTTTTCAAGCTCAGTCATAATTTCAAACCCTGTTCCAATCTCTCCTATAAGTGTTGCACACTTACTTTTTCTATCTATTCCAATCTTTATATCATCTATCATTTTTTTAGCAAGCTCTTCAACAGTTAACTCTTCAACCTCTTTTGGTAAAAATGGCTCTTTATAATATCCTGTGGACATATATATCTCTATCCCTGTGGCCTCTTCCATTCTCATAACGTAATCTACATCTCTACCAATACCAACATTACTCACATCTACAACTCTAGTTACTCCAAGTTCTTTTAATCTTAAAAACTCCTCTTTTGTTATATCAAAGGTATCTAATTTGCAATCTATATTATTTTTCTCCTTAGAGAGATCTATTGTTACATGTTCATGCATATACGTTATATCTTTAATCATTTTCCCTCCAAATTTTAAAATCTCGATTATCTATCTCTTTTAATGGATAGTTTAGAAAATACTCTCTATAAAGTTTTGGCCTTTTATCCTCATTTAAAACTTTAGATATCTCTAGTAAAGATTTCAAATATATCTCACCCTCTGG
>NZ_JBOFKN010000198.1:0-2143 GCF_051657365.1 Paraclostridium sp. | reverse complement strand
CTGTGGAACTTTATTAACACCAATGGGAGCTAACTTCAATATAGTTCCAGCATCGATACTAGAGATGAAAAATAAAAATGGTGTAATATTAAAGCAAGTAGGTGTAGCGGTACCTCTTCTTGCAATACATGTTGTATTAATGTATTTCTTAGCATTTTAATTTTTAGGAGGTAGTGTAATGAAAGTTTTAATTACAGGTTTTGATCCATTTGGAGGAGAAAGTATAAATCCAGCGTGGGAAGCAGTGAAGGCAATGAAAGATAATATTGATGGTATAGAGGTAATAAAATTACAAATACCAACAGTTTTCAAAAAATCAGCTGAAAAACTATTTGCAGGAATAGAAGAGCATAAACCAGATGCTGTTATATGTATTGGACAAGCTGGTGGAAGATACGATATGTCAGTTGAGAGAGTAGCTATTAATATGGATGATGGTAGAATTCCAGATAATGAAGGATATCAACCAATCGATACTCCAGTTTATGAGGATGGAGAAAATGCTTACTTTGCAACACTTCCTATTAAAGGAATCGTTGAAGAGATTAAGTTAGCAAAAATACCAGCTTCAGTTTCAAATACAGCTGGAACATATGTATGTAATCATATAATGTACTCATTGCTTTATTATATATCAAAAAACAATTTAAATGTAAAAGGTGGATTTATTCATGTTCCTTACATAACAGAGCAAGTTGTTGATAAGAAAAATATGCCTTACATGGAAGTTACAACTATAACAAAAGCTTTAGAGTGTGCAGTTCAAGCATTAAATAAATATAAAGTAGATGTTAAAGTTTCAGGTGGTAAAGAGTTTTAATAAAAAAAGCCCGTCGTAAGGATGGGCTTTTCTACTATTCTTCAATAATACCAAGAATTTCATCTAGCTCTAATAAAATTTGTTCCTTAGAAGAATCATTAATTTTAACTCCAGATTTTTTAGAAAAAATAACTTTATCATTAATATTAAATAAAGAGTTTACTTCAGAATTAGAGCTTAAAGAGATTATTTCTCCAACTCTATAATTTTTTTCCTCGTTATTTTGAATTAATATAATTCCTGTAGATGTTTTTTCTTCTAAATTTATAGTTTTAACAAGAATTCTTTTACCAATAGGTTTAATTTTCATTTTTACCTCCTAAAATATTTTAAGATAATAAAATTGTAACAAAAAAAAATAAAAAAGCAATAAAAATAAAAGAAGAGATGACGGGAACATCTCTTCTTAAAACGGGTTTCTAACCAATCAACTGGAGGGTTGCTGGCTATTTATATAATAAGTTTAGCACCTTATTATTGATTTATGATATAATTAAATAAAGATATATTATTTTTATTTAATTTGGTAAAAAAAATATCTCGAAAAAACGATATGTGTTTTACAAGGTAAAATATACATTAAAAAAAAGGGTTTGTCAATAAAAAAATAAAGGAGTCGGGGATGGATTTTAAAAGTCAAAATAAAAACATTACAAATTTATTAAAATTTATTAATCAATGTGGTGGGTCTAATAAGTTAGAGATTGCTGAAAATATAATGGTTTCACCAGCGGCTTTAACAAAAATTTCTAAAAAATTACTTGGGGATAATATACTTGTTGAAAAAAAATATATAGATGAAAATAATAGAAAAAAAAATCTATTAGTTATAAATTATGAAAGATTTTATTCTATGGGTGTATTAATAGAGGAGAATTTTACAAAGGTTATATTAACAAATTTAAAAAATGATATTTTAGGGGAGCTGAAATTTAAAAATAACTATAATGGTGATTTTGACGAGTATTTAAAAGCTTTGCTTGAATTTATTGAAAAACTTGCAAAAGAAAATAAAGTTTTACCTGAGAAAATATTAGGTGTTGGTGTAGTTGTAACTAATGAATTTATTGTAAAAAAATCACTAGATTTATTTAAAGAGGATAGATTTCTAATTTTAAAGAAATCTATCATGGATAAATTTTCAGGATACGTATTTGTAGAAACTGAAATTAGAGCTGAAGCTCTATATGAAGCTTTTTTAGCTCCAGAATATAAAGATTTTTTCTTGGTCAAGTATGGAGAAAAAAGAGGAAGTGCTATTATTATAGACAATAAACTTGTAAATCCAGCTATTTCTCACTATAGATCAATGGGAACAAGGCA
>NZ_JBOFKN010000197.1:0-1275 GCF_051657365.1 Paraclostridium sp. | reverse complement strand
CTAATGACCAAAGGTTAGAGGTATAGCTAATTTGCAAACTATATTTAATAAAAGTCAAAAGAGGATAAGGATGTAATTAACATTACTCCTTGGAAAAGCACTGAATTTGAAGGCTTAGGCTATCAAATCAGTGCTTTTTGTATTCTACATTTAAACATGGGAAATATACAATAATAAAAGCTGAATCGAAACTCTTAGATGATATAATATAAGAAAGGTAAGGAAGTAAAATTTTAAAGGGGATGAATATTGTGGCAAGCAACACATCTATAGGAAGAGGTAAAAAGGGAAGTAAGTTTTGGATGCAAACAGTAGTTAATTTATATGATGGAATAGTTCTTACAAAAGCTATTCAAAGTAAAGATAGTAATATAGGTAATATTAAATGGTTATCACCATTACTTAAGGATAATTACAAAGAATTGAAAACATATGAAATTCCAGGGATCTCTAAAGAACAATTGGATTTTTGGCCCGATAAAGGACCATCATGGGATGGAGTAGGAATAGATGAAAATGGTACGATTATTTTAGTTGAAGCTAAGGCAAATATTAAGGAAACTTGTACGAAGTGTAGTGCAAGTAGTCCTAAAAGTATTAATCAAATTAAAACTTCTATGAAATCAGTGCATAATAAAATTTCATCATCACCTTACAATGAAGATGCTTGGTTTAATAAATATTATCAAATGGGAAATAGAATTACTTTTTTAGTTAAATTAAAGGAAAAGGGATTTAATGTTAAATTATTACTTTTAAATATTGTAGATGATCCAACTTATATAGAAACTTCAGAAGAACAATGGAATAAACACTATGAGGATGTTTTTACAGAGTTGTTAGGATGTATGGATAATCCAAAGGATGTTATAATAGTTAATTTAAAAAGTTAATTTTTGAAAAAATCAATTAGAGTAAATCAACATTATTTTAATTATGTCAAATGTATTTGTATCGAATACATTTGGATTGGTGTTTAAAGTATCAAAGTAATATAAACTTCAATTTAGTAAATAGATTTAAAAAATTAAAAACTTATATAAAAAAATTTAAATCACATGTATAATCTTTTTAAGAATGGTTAATATATAATCAGATGGTTAATTAAGTTTAACAATCAGCCAACACTGACTACACAAAAGCTAGATAATATCTTACCTTTTGGTAGTATCTTTGGAAGTGATGGTGGCTAGATATTTGAAAAAATATCACATTAAATATAATGAATCTACTAGATTCCTCGCTCTACTAGAGTGCAAATAGCCCTAGTCTAAT
>NZ_JBOFKN010000196.1:0-1157 GCF_051657365.1 Paraclostridium sp. | reverse complement strand
TGATGATTATCTTGATTATTACAATAATCATAGATGTCAATGGAATTTAAAAAAGATGACTCCGGTTCAATACCAAAATCATCTTCTTGCTGCTTAACTCTTTTTTTCATAGTGTCCTTGACATAGGGTCCACTTTAATGAACTTTTCCTAGTCTTTATCCTTATATTAATTTTAATTTATGCCTTAATTGTATATGTATATCATCTAAATTTTCTGAAATTTCAAAATCTAAAATTTCTCGTACTTTTTCATATTCTTTATTTTCTAAATTTGCAACTAAATAGTCAATATTCTCAATAATAGTAGAATAACCATCAAAAATACCCAATTCCTCTTTATTATTGTCAAGAACATCTATTATTCTAAGTATTTGCTCTATAATATCTGGTAAACTCTCACATGCATAAAGTAATTTATTATTTAATAGATTGACACATTCTCTAACCTCTGTCTTAATTCTAAATAATTCAATATTAATTTTTTTGACTATCTCCATTACAATGTCCCCCTCATTCTTTTATAAAATATCTTTTAAGAATGATAAAACTATACCATACTATTTAACTTAAACATCACGAAAAAACAAAATATTAAAGTAGTATTTCAAAAAAATTCATAGAATTTTTTATCTATTTATATAAATATTATTTTATAAGAGTTACTAGACGAGCTAGTAAATTACCATTGCAACTCGCCGTACCATTTATAAGAGTTTCAACCTTTTCTTTATATAATATATTATGATTTAAAGTTCTGCTAGTTAATGTTACAACTTTTACAAAATCATCTTTCGTAATTTTATCACTCTCAATAAAACCTAAATACATTTTTAACATAGCATATTGAATTACTATATATAAATATCCATTCATTATATTCTTATTTTCATTAAATGGCATTGCTGATGTGTATGCTATATTAACTAAATAGTGTTCCATAATATTTTGATTTTCTATAATAAATGGATTAATTTTCTTTTCTAATATTTTTTTATATTCATCTAAGATACTACTATCATCATTATTTAAAAAATTTGTTATATTTTTATCTATATTCTTTATTTCTTTTATTGAGCAATTTAACTTTAAAGCCTTTAATATAGCTAATTTAAAATTATCATTTATATTTAATTCATCTAATTTTTCAAATAAATTCT
>NZ_JBOFKN010000195.1:0-1566 GCF_051657365.1 Paraclostridium sp. | reverse complement strand
TGGTAAATAAAATAATAGCAATAGATAAAGAAGTAATGCTAAATAAAGAAAAAAAATGTAGTAAAATAAAAATAAAATATCAAAATAATGATATGAAATATATGGAAAGTGTAAAAGTACCGTTAATTGATAAAAGAGGAGATATATCTGGAATAGTAGGTGTAGCAAGGAATATAACAAAAACTGTAGAATTAGAGAATAAGTTAAAAAAAATGAGTTATACGGATAAACTTACAGGACTTTACAATAGAGCATACTTTGATGAAAAATTAAAAATATTGAATTCAGAAAAATATTTCCCTTTAAGTCTTATTATGGGAGATGTAAATGGGCTTAAAGTGGTTAATGATACTATAGGACATTTAAAAGGAGATGAGCTATTAGTAAATATATCTAATGTAATAAGGCGATCGTGTAGAAAAGAGGATTTTGTCTTTAGATGGGGTGGCGATGAAATTTGTATAATATTACCAAATACTACAGACAAAGAGGCGGAGGATATATGCAATAGAATAAGAAAAAATTGCAAAGAAAATGAATCTAGTGTAATTCCTTTGAGTATAGCACTTGGAAGTTCAACCAAAGTATATAATGATAAAGAAATAGATGAAATTTTAACAGAAGCTGAGGATAAAGTTTATAGAGAAAAATTGTTACACGGAAGAAGTATAAAAAGTTTTATAATAACATCTCTTCAAGAAACTTTAGCACAAAAACATCCACAAACGGAAGAACATACTAATAGAGTTGTAAAGTATGCTAAGCGACTAGGAGAAAAATTAAATCTTCCTAATCATAAATTAAATGAGTTAATACTATTAGCAAAATTACATGATATAGGCAAAATTGGGATACCAGATGAAATATTACTAAAACCTGGAAAGCTTAATGCAAGTGAGTTTGAAATAATGAAAACGCATACTGAAAAAGGATATAGAATAGCTATATCTAATCCGGATATTGATCATGTGGCTAAATCAATATTAACGCATCATGAGAGATATGATGGAAAAGGGTATCCGTTGGGTTTAAAAGGAGATGAAATACCGTTTTTAGCTAGAATTATATGTATAGTAGATTCATATGATGCTATGACGAATGATAGAACTTATAAAAGTAAAATAAGTAAAGAAAAAGCGATAAAAGAGTTGGTTAATTCTTCAGGAACTCAGTTTGATCCATATATAGTAAAAGTGTTTTTAGAAGATTTGGAAAATGTATAAAATATGTACGAAATCAAATTTTTATGTATAATATTAGATAGGATATAAAATAGTAAGGAGAATTTTAAATGACCGAAGACAACCATGTTCAATCAATAGAAAACTTAATAAAAGATAATAATTTGAAAATATGTTTTAAAGATTATGAAAATTATAAAGAGATACCTAGTATTTTAATTGAAAAATATAAAAATGATATAGCTATTATAAATGATTATATAAGAATATCTGATAATATTAAAAAGCTTAAAGACTATATAAGTAAATATTTATTTGATGAAAATAGTAGTATAAGTATAGAATCTATAGGCAATTTACTTTTAAATATAAAGTCAGAAGAAAA
>NZ_JBOFKN010000194.1:0-6225 GCF_051657365.1 Paraclostridium sp. | reverse complement strand
ACAAGCATTATTTCAATCATATAATCTGATGTATTAAATGACAGTTGTAAAAACCAAAAAATACTATTCTCTGCCAAAATATAAATTAAACTATATATTCCTGAAATACTAAGAGATATTCTTGTATTAATTTTATAAAAAATTTTACAAATTAAATATATCATTAAAACCATTCTTAATATCACTTGTATAGATACTGTTCCAAAGCCTAATCCCATTATACTTGTAAAGATTAAGAATATACTTGTAAGTATATATCTACTCTCAAATTTATATTGATAAACATAACCTTTTTTATTCATTAGTATAAAAAAGGAAACTATAAACATTACGATGTTTAACACAGCTAAAATATAGGTACTTACTAACATAATTTCTCCTCTATTAAGTCAAAAATTTACTTTTATCTCATTAAACCTATACCTACTCATAGGTACTTACTCACTATTTTGAAGTATTAATATGTATTGTTTTATACTTTAAGCTTATATTTAATAGATAATACCTCAAATGTTTAATCTATCTATAATTATAACAAAATCTCTAAATATAAGCGATATTTGATTTGTTACATAGCCAAAGGTACTACCAAAAGCAAAAATTAAGCCTATAAATATATATAAAAATAAAGCTATAGAAATAAAAAAACACTTATTTGATAGCCTAAGCCTTCAAATTAAGTGCTTTTTAAAAGAGTAATGTTAATTACATACTTATTCTTTTTTGACTTTTGTTAAAGATTATACATTAACCATTCTCATAAATTGTATTGTATTTTGGATTTTATTTTTTCTCTAGTTTAGCAATTGTGCTATTAATTAGTTCCCTTTCTTGTGAGTATTCTTTTCTTTGTTCTTGTGTAATTGATGTATTTACTAGTCTTAAATATTCATTTTCTAATTCTTTACTATATTTATTTATTGATTTTTTTATTAAACTTATTTGATTATTCTCTAGTTTCAAAGTTTTCATTATTTTTAATCTCCCTCACATCTTTTAATTATTTATCTAATCTTGTTTTATTAATATGCAACTTATCATCTTAATTAATTTTTTTTACTTATTTTTAAACTATATGACTTTTATTGCATTATAATAACTACATTTAATAATTAAATATTGGGATATTAATCTCTCAATATATTTTGATGATTGCCTTGAATCTATAAACTTTAACGCAATGTAAAAATATGCTATATTATTTTTATATAATAAAGGGGGATATATATATGAAATTATCGTCTAAAATATTAACGGTAGCATTAGTAATTGGAATTGCTGTATTTGTATTCGTATTTGAACAACAACCTCAAGTAAATATCAAAAATAAAGAACCTATTAGTCAAGCGTTTAATAGTGCTCAAGGTTACTTTGAAAACTTTATAGGACTAAATAAGAAAAATTTAAGAAGTGATTTAACTCAATTAGGTTGGAGGCAATACAATGAAATTAAAGGTAATGAAACACTTGAAATGTGGGAAGAAGAAAATAGGAACAATATAACATTTTCATATGATACAAAAGGAATAATTTTAGCAGTTGAGTATAAAGAAGTTGAGTAATTTTTAAAACTAAACTCTAAAATGATTTAGAGTATAATCAAAAGTATTTTTCCTAGAAAAGAGTTTGAGGTTATATAGCAATCTGACGAAACGTTAAAGCCACGCCCTTTAGGCTTTTATGCTATATAACCTCAAACTCCCACACATAGCCAAAATAAATGTTTACGAAAAATAAAATACTACTACCTAAGCCTTACAATATGAATTATCGTCTAATTTCACTTGACCTACGTATATGTATTTCTTTTTCCTTGGTATTACTTTGAGCTAGGGTTTTATTTTGAAGTAATTTTACCATCACTAATTTTTATGATATTATCTGCACTGTTAGCTATTTCATCATTATGCGTTATCATAACTAACGTTTGCTTATATTTATCTACACAAAACTTTAGTATACTCATAACTTCATCAGTTGTTTTACTATCTAGATTTCCAGTAGGCTCATCTGCAAATATTATTAAAGGTTTATTTGCAAGTGCACGAGCTATAGCTACCCTTTGCTGCTGTCCTCCTGATAATTCGTTAGGAAATTTATTAATTTGAGATTCTATCCCCAACTTGACTATTAAATCGTCTATATAACCTTTATCTATGTTTTTTCCACTTATTGAAACAGGAAGAACTATATTATCATAAACATTTATAACTGGTATTAGGTTGTAACTTTGAAATATAAATCCAAACGATTCTCTTCTTATCTTTGATAGTTTATCATCATTTAAAGTATATAAATCTAAATCATCTATAAATACTTTTCCAGAAGTAGGTTTATCTAGTCCAGCCATACAGTGAAGTAATGTACTTTTACCTGATCCACTTTGTCCAACTATAGCTGTAAATTTATGAGGTTGTATTTCTAAATCTATACCATTTAACGCATATACTTTGTTATCATCTTTTCCATATATTTTTTCTATATTTTTTACAATTAATTTTTTCATAACTATTATCTCCCTTATTATTTACTTATAATTTTATAAGCTTAGTCATTTTCTGAAATTCCCTCTGTTATTGATGTTCCTTCTATCTTATCTTTAGATACATATACTGAAACAAATCCTATAATTATAAAAATTGTAAATAGTATAAGTATTTGATTCCAAGGAACATTAAATTCCATAGTTCTTTCAAAGCTTCCTTCTATAAGACTTTTATTAGCGTTTGAAATTCCTATATACTGATAGACTGTTGCAATTATAGCTCCTATTGTAGAGGCAACTATTCCATAAAATTCACTTTCTATTATCAAAGTTTTTTTAATATCCTTAATACTCATTCCAAGAGCCCTTAGTGTTGATAGCTCTTTTTTTCTTGCAATAATATTACTTCTCATAATAAAAATACTGTTCACAGAAAGTATAAGTAAAATTAAGCACTGATATATTACTATAAGTCTGTCCTCTGAACTTTGTTGCGCTCCAATAAATTTCATATCTTCACCTTTACCACCGATTGATGAAAATGCATAGTCCTTTGTCAGTTTCTCTAATTTTTTTTCAACTGGATATACCTCACCTTTTTGAGTCATTACATAAATCTTGTTATAATCCTTTTGATTTGTTAATTCTCTATAGTCATCCTCTCTAAATATTACCTGTGCTCCCTCAACACCAACATTCCCATCTTGAGCTGCTGCATAAGCTTCTTTCATAATAGCACTAACTTCAACCTTCAATGTTTCATATTTTTTAATACCATCTTTATATACAGGCAGTTTTATATCTATAATATCTCCAACCTTTGCACCATCAATGACCTTTGCTTCAAATGAATTCGTAACTTTTGAGCTGGTATTGTTTACTAGTATAACTTTTTTGTACTGTCCTTCTTTAGCATTTGTCAAGTTTTCTCCTTCTTGAATAAATGACTCTCTACTCTTTAACATATCGTCACTATATCCTCTTATAAGCAGTGGATATTCATTATTATGTTCCTCTTGATATAGTTCATTTTTTCTGTTTAATTCATCTTGATAAGCTTTAGATATTTTATCTTTAGAAAGTAGAACATACCCCTCAGGATTGAAAAAGTTTGGTTCTACACTTTTTACTCCTTGTATATTTTTTATCTTTTCTATCATATTTTTATCAACTTTATAAAATAAACTTTCTGAACCATTATAACTACCACTTACTGTTTTATCTACGCTTCCATAGGACATTCCCCAAATACCACCTGTTATTCCTGCCTCTATATTAGTTTTTAATGTATCTTTTAATGCAAAGCTAAATATAAACATTGTTCCAACCATGGTAATTGCAAGCATTGTTATAATAGTTCTAGATTTATTTCTCCATACATTTCTAATTGCAATACTTCTAATTATATTTTCATGCGTTCTGTTTGTTTTAATACTCTTACCTTTTGATTTTTTTTCATACTTATCACTGCTTTTTATTGAATCAATTATAGACATCTTCATAGCTTTTCTAACTACTATAAAACTACTGATAAATACTGATAATACTGAAACTGCAAAAGAATAAATTATGCTTGGAGCTCCTATCGTCAGTATAGAGCTATATCCATATACTATTCTCACTCCAATATATGATACGATTATCCCAAATAATATACCTATTACCGTTCCTAAAAGTATATAAATAAGACTCAACTTGATAAACATACTCTTGATTTTCTTCTTTGACATGCCAATTGCTCTCATAAGTCCTATTTGTATTATCATATCCTTAAGAATAATATTAAAAATATTATATATTACAAGACTAGATACAATAACTAAAATGATAGTCCTCTTAATATTTTCTATATTATTTTTAGATATATCTTTAAAAAGCTTGGCTGAACTAACTTCCGAATTTTCATATAAATTATCAAAACTAAGATTTAATTTTTTTCCCATTTTACTTAAAAACTCAGATGTATTATTTTCAGACTTTAGAAGTATTGTTCCTTTGTATGTATCTTTAGTTTTCATCGGAAACTTAGCTTCTTCATATACAAATGCTTGAGTTTTAACTCCAGATATGGAACTAGATGCAGAACTATAATACCTATCTGGCTTTTCAATTAATCCAACAATCTTAAATGTTTTATTAGCACTATCTATTTTGTTAATTCCATTGTCATCAACATACTTATTCATTAGCATTAAATCAATATTCTTATTTAATGGATCATCTATACCCATCTGATTTGCTGCTTCTTTTTCTATGACTATTTCTCCATCTTTTACTGGTTTTCTTCCTACAATCTTATAGTTAAGAGATTCTATAAAATCTTTATCAAATGAATTTAAATCAAGTTTAACACCACTGTCCTTATTGACTATTTCACAAAAATATTTAACTTTACTTGATTTTTTTACTTCATTATCATTTTCTAGTTCTCTTGCTTTATCTACCCCAATCCCCTCAAACCATACTTGATAATTTCCATGTAAATCTTTTGCTTCTTGTATTTGAGAATCATAGCCTGAGTCTCTAATTACAATCATTGAAAAAATAAGCATTACTGAAAGTGCAATACTTGATAATAATGCAATTGTTTTTCCTCTTTGTTTTTTCATATACGATATTGCTAGTTTAAATGTAATCAAAACTTTATCTCCCTTTCTCGTATTAAATTATTGTATAAAAAAATGTTACCTTCTATGTATAAAAGGTAACATTTCTAAATTTTTGATTCAATATAAGTCCGACAAGTGGTATTTTTTCACCGACAACTAGCATGTTGGTATATGAATAGTGGCTATAAATTTAGACTCACTATCCTTAATTTTTAATTCTCCGTCATATTTTTTTATTGAAGATTTTATACTATCAATGCCGATTCCATGAAGGAATTTATCTTTTTTAGAAGTAAAAATCTTATTATTTTTAATTATTACTTTATTTGTCTTGCTGTTTTCACATCTGACTACATAGTACCCTTTTATAAAAGTGCTTTTTATATTTATGTATTTTTCTATATTATTATCATCTATTTTATTATCATCTATTTTATTGCATGCTTCTATTGCATTATCTATTAAATTTGAAAATATACTACTTATATCAATCATATCTATAAATTCACATTTACTAAAATCTATACCTGCATTAAAATCTATATTATTTTCCATGCAGGCTTTACTTTTTTCATTCAATATAATATCTAATAGTACATTTCCTGTATTATAAATATTTTTAGTACTTTTTACTTCATCTTCTATATTGTTAATGTATTTATTTACATCTTCACTACTATTTTTTAGCGATTTTATATTTTCCATATGGTTGTTCATATCATGGTATACTTGTCTCATTTTTTCTTGTGATTCCTTTACCGTTAAATAGTATTTATACTGCATATCTAATTTTTCATTTACAAATTCCATTTTCACTTTTTCTTTTTCTGATTTTATAGAGTTAATGAATATAGATATTAATATTACATTTATAATAAATAAAATATATGGAAATGTGGTTTTCATAAAAATTGAAAATATCATTATATCTACGAGACTTGTATATTCAAGCTTGTTTTTTACTAGTATTGAATACGAATCTCCTATCTTTTTTTCTGATATATTTAAAAATAGGATTATGATTACATTAACTATTATAGTTAGAATTATATATAAATGATATTTTTTCTTATTGTAAAATTGATGTGATTTTTCAAAAAAGTAAATACCTATAAATATAACTATGGAAGT
>NZ_JBOFKN010000193.1:0-41766 GCF_051657365.1 Paraclostridium sp. | reverse complement strand
TTTTAAATATGATATATTTTGAACTAGTTAAATAATATTATTTAATTGTGTAAAATATATTTAAAGTTTTGAAATATAGGTATATAAATATTATAAAATTAAATTAATCTTTTAAATATTTTAATTTAACGTATACTATTAAATAATATGAATTTCAAAATATATTTTAGGGAGATGTTTAATATGAAAGAAACTTTATATTTTAATGGAGATATTATAACCTTAGAAAATGATTTATATGCAGAAGCAATTTTAGTTAGAGATGGCAAAATATTTAAAATTGATAAAAAAGAAAATCTTTTAAAAATTGCTAATTCTACTGTAGAAATTATAGACTTGCAAGGTAAAACTTTAATTCCTTCATTTATAGATGCTCATAGCCATTTTTTTGCTTATTCACAAACACTACTTCAACCATCTTTAGAGAATGCTACTAATTTTGAAGAAATAATTGATATTATACAAAAATTCATAAAAAATAATAATATTCCAAAAGGAATTTGGGTTACTGCTGCTAACTACGATCATAATAATTTAAATGAAAAAACAAGTCCTACAAAAGAAGTACTTGATAAAGCTGCTCCAGATAATCCACTTGTAATAAAACATCAATCAGGTCATAGTGGAGTTTTGAACTCTATTGGCCTAAATGAATTAGGTATAACTAGTGATACATTAAATCCTGAAGGAGGAATTATCTATAAAAAAGATAATGATCCAACAGGGTATTTAGAAGAAAATGCTTTTATTAATTATATTCAAAAAATACCTTTACCTTCATTTAACGAAATAATCAAATCTGTTAAAAAAGCACAAGAACGATATAAGTCATTTGGTATAACCACTATGCAAGAAGGTATGGTAGTTCCTTTAATGAGTGATATATTAAACTACATAAAAAATTCTAAAATGTTAGAACTAGATTATATCGGTTATATAGATGTTAAAGAATCAAAATCTCTACTTAATAATTTTGATGGTTGCATAAAAAATTATGTCAATAGGTTCAAAATAGGTGGATATAAAATATTTTTGGATGGTTCACCACAAAGCCGTACTGCTTATATGTTAAAACCTTATAAAGATGCAACAGATGGTTATAGAGGTTATCCAATTTATAAAGATGAAGATTTAGAAAAATACATAGAATTGGCTATAAAAAATAATATGCAATTACTTGCTCATTGTAATGGAGATGCGGCTAGTTATCAATATATATCTCAATTTAATATTGCAAAAGAAAAATGTAATTTAAATAATGATATTAGACCAGTTATAGTTCATGCTCAACTGCTTCCATATTCTCAGCTAGATGCCGTTCATAGGCTTAAAATGATACCTTCATTCTTTGTCGCTCATGTTTATCACTGGGGAGATATTCATATTAAAAACTTTGGATTTGAAAGAGCTAGTAAAATAAGTTTAGCTAATTCAGCATCAAAAAAAGATCTTAAATTTACATTCCACCAAGATTCACCTGTAATAGAACCTAATATGTTAGAAACAATTTGGTGTGCTGTAAATAGAATAACTAAAGATGGAGTTTTATTAGGAAATGATGAAAAAATTACTCCATTAGAAGCTTTAAAAGCTGTCACTATAAATGCTGCTTATCAATATTTTGAAGAGCATCATAAAGGCAGTATTAAGGAAGGCAAGTTAGCAGATTTAGTTATATTAGAAAAAAATCCTTTAAAAGTAAAGCCTATGGAAATTAGAAATATCCATGTTTTAGAAACCATAAAAGAAGGAATCTCAATATTTAAACTTTAAAATTACATAATAAAAAGATAGACTCATTTTAGTCTATCTTTTTATTATTAATAAATAAGTTCATATATTTAACTATGGGCTCATTTTTTATTTTATAAAATGAAAAAATAAGTCTATAGTTAAATATAAATATTTTTTCAACTAACTCTATTTATTATTTTTTTTATCTTCAAATTCGTTTATTTTATTTCTAATATATGATGGAACTTCTTCTCTTGGAATTCCTAAAACAACTGAAAATTCATCATTAATTAATCCCTCAGCTACTTTCATGAATCTATCATCTATTTGCCCAAGTTTTTTACCTTTGTTTTCTGCACTAACTTTTTTTTCATAAATACCTGCTATTACGGCTAATAAATCTGAACATTCATGAGTTTGTAAAATATTTTTATAATAAGCTTGAAGTAATCTTGAGTTTTTCTCTTTAAATTCCATATCTTTCATAGAAGGAATCATTTCTATTAATTGTTGAACCTCTTCATAAGTAATAACAGCTCTCATAAACACACTGGTATCTACTGGCGTAAATATTCTTCCATTTTCATATGCTGGTTTAAGAGTATAATAAGTCCTTTTTTTATTAATACTTGAAATATTAATTTCACCTATATCCTCTACTTCACATACTCCATCATTTCCATAAATAATAAATTCTCCAATTTTGTACATAATTTTATATCTCCCATCTTCCTTTATATTTTATATCCGAAAATAGAATCAGCCCCATTTGACTGGAATTATCTCACTATTTATAATATTTTATTCAATATTTTATATTATACTAGGTATAAAAAAAGACCCTCGAAAGGATCTTCCCGAATCAATCTATATATTATAATATAGTTATGTTCTCTGCTTGAGGACCTCTAGCACCTTTAACTATATTAAAGCTTACTTTTTGACCTTCTTCTAATGATTTGAATCCATCAGTTTGTATAGCTGAGAAATGAGCGAATACATCATCTCCACCTTCTACTGATATAAATCCAAAACCTTTATCATTGTTAAACCATTTTACTATTCCATTAGTCATTTTGACTGTCTCCTATAAACCGATCAAGATTAATCTTGATTTACTTTTGTATTTCTACAATATTTATTATAGCACAAATAAAAAATAATAACTAGTAGTATTATCTAGTATTATTTTTTATTTGTAATAACAGTGAGAAATAAACCCAATTATTTATTTTAAATATATCAATATTATCTTATTTTGACTAGATATCACGGTATCGTACTTTATAGCATATTTGCAATACTATTAATTACAATTATTTTTAAGTTTACTTATTTCTTTTAACAAATCTTCATATTCTTTTTCATATTGTAATTTTCTAGCTTGATTATTTTCCATACATATCATAGATACTATATGAGTTATCTTATTTTCTAAAATTAAAATTTTATTTTTATCAATTTGTTCTTCTTTATTAATCTTTACTACAACCTTTGCCTTTTCATACTCTTTTAAATTTCCGTTAAACTCACTTAAACCTCTTTCCTTAATTTCGACTATATAATCGCAAACTTTATTAATAAAAATTCTATCATGAGTTGCTATAATCATAGTTTTTTCTGTACTTATTAACGATTTTTCCAAAGCTTCCATTGATGTAATATCTAAATAGTTAGTTGGCTCATCTAATATTAATAAATTATTATCTTCTAAAATAAGCTTACACAAAGCTACCTTTACCTTTTCTCCACCACTTAATACTTCTATTTTTTTATAAACCTCATCACCTTTAAATCCAAACAAATTTAAGTTTATTCTGATAAAAGTTTCATCAAAAGATGATACTTCCTTTATATTGTCTAGTATACTTTTTTTAAAATTTAAACTATCTTGATTTTGAGCAAAGTACCCTACTTTAACTTTAGAATTTATTTTAATAGATTCATTATTGTTTTTTATAAATTCTTTTAATAAACTACTTTTTCCACATCCATTATCACCTATTAGAGCAATTTTTTTATTTCTTTTTACTTTAAAAGAAACATTGTCTAATAAAAGTCTCTCATGCATCTTCAATGTTAAATCTCTTACTTCTATTAAATTTTTACTTATTATCTCCATACCATCTTGTATATTTATTTTTATTTGATTAATATATTTTGGTTTATCCTTTACTTCTAAATGTTCAATTCTACTTTGTATTGATTTTATATTTCCATCTAATTTCTTTTTACTTTTTTGATCTCCCATTTTGTGAAGTCTAGCTTCAGAGTTTCCCATTCTCTTTGGAGTTTTTCTAATGCTGTTTTTAAGTTCAGTTTTTTGTATTTTAGCATTTTCTAGTCTATTTTTTTCTATTTTATATTGTTCATATTCAAATTCTTGTCTTTTCATTTCTTCTTCTTTAAGATTTAAATAAGTTGTGTAATTTCCTTTATATACTTTTATTTTCCCTTCGTCAATTTCAGCTATAGTATCACATATAGAATCTAAAAACTGTCTATCATGAGATATTAATAGTAATGCTCCATTATGTTTTTTTAACATATTTTCTAAAATTCCAATACTGTGTTGATCTAAATTAGAAGTTGGCTCATCAGCTATTATTAATTTCCTTTTTTCCTTTAAAGCATTTGCAATTTTTAGTTTTACTTTTTCTCCTCCAGATAAGTGTTCTTCAAATTTTGCCGGGATATTTAACAAACTTTTAATTTTACCATCTGTGCATAAATTTTCTACATCTTCACTTTGACTTATATAAGAATAACTATTTGTTAAATATATATTACCTTCATCTATATCTATATTTCCCGTTAAAGCTTTTACCAAAGTTGTTTTGCCTGCTCCATTAACTCCTACTAATCCTATCCTATCATTTTCTAATATTTCAAAATTTTTAATATCTAGTATTAATCTGTCTAAATAATATTTTTTTAATTTATCTATACTTGCAAGTAACATAAAAAAATCCCTCCTTATTTATGCCTAAATATAAGGAGAGACCGTTATTTATAGGTACGGCAAATAAAAGTAAAGTTTATAATTTACTCTCCTTTAATTTAAGCATTATAAATATACCTACTAACAATAGGTTTTAAAAATTTATAATACTGTAAATTTAAAAAGTAAATTATATGTTCATTTTATTTTATTCCGTTCCCTTTCTTTTAATTTTCACTGTAATTTTAGCACAGTTAATATTTATTATCAACTTACAGTTTGATTTTTATGTGATAATTTTTTATAAAATTATTTAGAGTTATTTCTTATATGTGCTGCAACTTTAACATCTTCTCTTTTTATATGACTAATTATCCAAGTTGCAACTTTACTGTTAATTTCTCCAACTAAAGAAATGCTCGGTCCACTTTCCATAAGCTTTCTTTGTATATCATCGACTGTTGATATAAAGTGTTGATGATATTTTTTATGATTAATATAATCTGGATATCTAGATTTCATTTGTAAAACTTCTTCATGCGCAAAGTGAGTTTTTGTATAAGAAGATAAAAATTTCACTGTTTTTTCTAGCTCAGCTCTTCCTTTTCCTTTGCTACAAGCTTCTAATAAATCATTAATCGCTTTTATAAGTTCTTTATGTTCATTGTCAATTTGAGAGTTACCTGTTAGTAACTCATCAGTCCATTTATATGCCATTTACATCCTCCATGATAAAGTATTTATATACTTATACGCCGATTATAACTTTTTCTAAAGCTTTTTTATAAACTAAATCTTAAACTTTTTTCTCATTTATTTCTATTTTACCATCAACAATAGTTATAATACGATCTCCAACATTTGCAACATTTCTATCATGTGTAATCATTACAATAGTATTTCCTTGATCTTTTAACTCTTTGAATAATAGTAATACTTCTTTACTTGTTTTTGAGTCTAATGCTCCTGTTGGTTCATCTGCTAAAAGGATTGCTGGATTCGAAACCAGAGCTCTAGCTATAGCAACTCTTTGTTGTTGTCCCCCTGAAAGTTCATTTGGTTTATGTTTTAACCTATCTTCTAATCCCACAAGCCTTAACTTTTCAATAGATTTATTTCTAGCAATTTCTTTATCTACACCTCTTATTAAAAGCGGCATCATTACATTTTGTATAACACTGTATTTTGGTATTAAGTGATATTTTTGAAATATAAAACCTATCTTTTGATTTCTAACTAAAGCTAAAGAATTGTCATCTAAATTACCTATATCCTTACCATCTAAGTTATAACTTCCATCATCTAATATATCCATACACCCTATAATATTCATAAGTGTTGACTTTCCTGATCCAGAAGGCCCTAGTATTGATATAAATTCCCCTTTTTCAACTTTTAAACTAATATCCTTTAACACATGTAACTTTTCATCTCCTACACTGTAGGACTTATTAACATTTGATATATCTATTATGTAATCCATAATTTAGTACCTATGATATTACATCTACTGATAATATAGTGGGAGTTTCTGATTTATTGTCATCTACTGATAACTTTAAATATGTTCCTTCTTTTATAGATGATAACCCTTCTCCACTTCTAGCCGACAATATATTTATATTTACACCCGTTGGTATCATTATAGTTTTTAGATCACCTGTAAACTCTAACTCTACTAAAGGTTCATTTTTTTCTATATCGCCTACAGACACTTTTTTATCATCTTCTTTACTCATTGCTTTCGTAGTCATAGTTGCAGGTACTTCATCTTTTTTTTCTTTGTCTTTCTCTACTTCTTCTTTATCAACAGCTTTTATGTCTTTTCCTGGATCTTTTGCTAATTCAAACTCTATTTCATTACCTACTATACTTTTTACTTTACCATAAATAAATTGGTCTTCCTTCTGACCTTGCTTATCTAGTTTTTGCTCATTTCTAGGTTTATCTTTTATACCTTCCTTCTGTTCTTCTTTTTCTGAATTACAAGCTGTAACTCCTAATGCTATTGATATAACTAATCCTAATAATAATGGTTTTTTCATATTAATTTCTCCTCTTATTTTAATTTATTCGTAACTTAATGCTTCTACTGGCTTTAACTGTGATGCTTTGTATGCTGGATATATTCCAAATACAGTCCCTGTTATAATTGCAAATAATAATGCTATTATCTTTCCATGTAGAGTAAACAAAACAGGAACTCCTAAATACTTTGTTAATGGTATTAATAAGTAACTTAAAATTATTCCACATATTCCTCCAATAGTACTTATTAATATAGATTCTATTAAAAATTGTAATAATATATCTTTACTTGAACTTCCTAAAGCCTTTAATATACCTATTTCTTTAGTCCTTTCATTTACTGCTACAAATAATACATTCATTATTCCTATACCTCCAACGATAAAAACAATAGTTGCCACAGACATTAAAAGTATATTCATAGTCTTTGCTGATGCAAGAGCTGCTTCTATCTTATTGCCTGCATCTTCAACTTTAAAATTATTAGCTTCACCATCAAATATATAGTCTAGAGAATTTTGAATATCACGTATTCCATCTTCAACTTTATTTAAATCTTCAACTAAAGCAATTCCTTGAGGTTGATAACTTTTTTCATCATATACATATTTATATGCAGTAGAGTATGGTATAAAAATACTTTGATCTGGCCTTACTCCTTGCATTCCATCACCTTTTTTTTGTAAAACGCCTATGACTTTATAAGTTCTACCTCCTATTTTTACAGACTCTCCTACAGCACTTTGAGCATCCGTAAAATGCTGTTGTGCTAAACTTTCTCCTAATACACATACCTTCTCCTTTGATTGTTGATGTTTTTCATTTAAGGTATCTCCAAATTGTATCTCAATGTTGTTTATATCATTGAATTCATTAGTTATACCTACCACCGGCTCAACACTATCCTTACCTCGTATTTTCACGCTAGTAGAACTTGATACATTCAAGCCTACCTTACTTATATTATTTGAATCATCCATTATACTTTGCATTTTTTCTTCGTCTAGAGGTTCAATATTTACTATATCTAAATCTGGATTTTCAAAGTTAAGATTTATAAAAATACTTCCTGCACTTAATCCTTCAAACTGTTTTTTTACCTCTTCCTCTCCACCTTTTCCAATGGCAATTACCATTATAATAGTTACTGTTCCTACTATAATTCCAAGAGAGGTAAGAATAACCTTAAATTTATTTTCTTTTAAGTTTATAAATATAATATTAATTAGCTCCTGGACTTTCAGAATCTCCCACCTTCCTTTCTTCTATTACAACCTGATTTTCTTTTAATCCTTGTAGTATTTGTGTAACCTTTCCGTCAGAAAATCCTGTTTTTACTTCTACTTCTTTTGTTTTTTCGCCATCTTTAACCTTAACTATTTGCTTATTGTTTTTATTTGTTATAGCTTTACTTGGTATTTGCAATACATTTTCTTTGTTTTTTATTATAAATTCAACTTCTGCAGTCATACCTTGATAAAGTTCTACGTCTTTATTATCTAGTTCTACTTTAACTTTATAGTCTACATCTTCCTCAGACCCTACACTTGTGTAACTTTTTTCTTTCACGGTCCCATCAACTTCAATATCTGGATAAGTCTCAAAAGTTACTTTAACCTCTTGGTCTTCTTTCACTTTTACAATATCTGTTTGAGTTAGCAAAACATCTAAATATATTTTATTTTCATTTCCTACTACAATAATTTGATTTGCAGGTGTTACAGCCGCTCCTAGCTCGCCCTTAATATCTATAACTACCCCATCATTTTTTGCATATACATACAATTTATTAAGATCTAGTTTTAAGTTTTCAATTTTTTTATTCACTTTATCTAATTCACCTTGAGCCGTTTTTATTTGCAAATCTATTGATGTATCTTCTGGTGCACTATTTTTTTGATTTTTTAATTGATTTAATGCTTCTGATTTAGTGTCTTGTTCTATTTTCAACTCATCTATTTGTGAATTAATATCTTTATCTGATAATTTAGCTAACTTACTTCCTTTTTTTACTTTGTCACCTTTATTCACATAAATTTTTTCAAGAGCTCCACTTGTTTCAAAATTGTGATCAATTCCTTCTAACTTAGCTTCTCCCTCTCCTTCTATTGCAACTCTTATATCATCCACTATAGCTATGTGTTCCTTATCTTTTTTTAATGGTTCTTCTTTTTTAGGTTTAAGCATTAACCAACTAGCTCCTACCAAACATGCAACTACTGTTAATGCTATTAATTTCTTTTTTATTAACATAATACCCCTCCATATTCCACTTCATTTTTATAGTTTAACTATACTAAAATAGGTATAAAGTTTCTGTTAAGAAATTTATTTTAAATAAAAATTTTTAAAAATAAAAATGCACTTTATACTGTAAATTTTTATTTACTGTATAAAATGCATTTTATTTTCTTAATTATTTAATTAACTTTATCTACACTAATTACCTTGCTATCTTCAATATCTATTTCATTTTTTTCTTTCGGCTCATAAGTTCCTATTCTTACATATATTCCTTCTTTTATATCGCTAAATAACATATTGCTATCTACACCTATTAAATCAATGTTAGCATTTTCTCCTGTTTCTTTTAACTTAGTAGTATCTATATCTAAATTATCATTGTACCCCTTATCATCATAATCTTCTGGGGTGTTTAGAAATGCCACATCTATTTTTGTATCTTGTATTTTCATAATCTTAGCAAATTTATATTTTGTATTTTCTTTTATAGTTTTCACTACATTTTCATTAATTTTTTCCATTTCTTCTTTTGTAAGAAACTTTTCTTCAGTCTGTTCTTCTTTCTTACTTTTAACTTCCTTTTCATGTTGACTTTCACTAACTCCATTACATGCAGTTAATACCAAACTTACACATACTACACTTCCCCACAAAACTATCTTTTTCATATTTATATTCCTCTCATTTTTATTATAATTATTTTGATTAATTTTATAATAACGAAAAGTATATAAAGTTTTTGTTAAGAAATATTAATTATAAGGAATTTTAATAGTGAATTTACTTCCTTTTCCATCGCTTTTAACCTCAATAGTTCCATTGTGTTCATTTATTATATTCTTAACTATTGAAAGACCAAGCCCCGATCCTCCTATTTTTCTTGATCTAGACTTATCTATCCTATAAAAAGGTTTAAATATATTTTCATAATCTTCTTTTTTTATTCCTATTCCACTATCTTCAACAATGATGCTTATAAAATTAGTGTATTCATTTAAATAAATTTTTACGTATCCATTTTCATGGTTATACTTAATACTATTTTCTATTAAATTATACATTGCCCTATATAAAAGATCTTCATTACCATAAAATTCTTTGTATGCATTTTTACTTATATTTTCATCAATAACTATATTTATATTTTTTCGTGATGTAACTTCTTCAAGTTCACCAACAATAGATTTAATAACTTTATTTAAATTTATCTTATCTCGAAATTCTATATTACCTTTATTACAAATACTTAGTAATTCTTCTACTACTTTTGATAGCCTATTGTTATTATTTTCTATTACATGAATTAACTTTATATAATCTTCTTGTGTATGTTCATTTCGCTTATTAAATACATCTATTTTCATTTTTATAACTGATAAAGGCGTTCTAAGTTCATGTGCTACATTTAATGAAAACTGTTTTTGACTTTCAAAAGCATCTTCTATCCTTGTTAACATACTATTGAAAGATTTAGTTAAATCTTTTATTTCATCTTCAGGTCCTTCTTCTTTTATTTTTTTAGATAAATTATGTTCACTAATATCTTTTATTTCATCATTTAATTTTTTTACACTTTCTAACGATTTACCTGTTGCTAAATATGTTATTATACATCCTAAAATGATTACAATTATCATATAAATAAAACTTGTAATTGCTAGTTTTTCTTTTTCTATTTTAAATGAATTAGTTACATTTTTAGCAGGTATTCCTTCTACACTGTCTAACTTATTCTGATCTCCTTGGGTTGTGCTAATAGCTGAATTATTTAAAGGAATATTCTCTAATGAGTCTATAGTTTTCGCTGCTGAAAAAGAAGTACTTAAAGTTAATAACACACTACAAACTATAAGTACTATAGTATTTATAATTGTTACTTTAAGTCTAAGTGATAAATTTAAATTCATTAAATTTCCTCCTTAGCTGTTTCTATTATATATCCAACTCCAACCACATTTTTGATTATATCTTCATCTAATTTAACTTTTAATTTTTTTCTTAATGAATTAATATGAACCCTAACTGCATTACTAAACATATCAACACTATTATCCCATACATGATCAATGAGTTCTTCTTGACTGATTGTTTTATTTATGTTTTTCATTAAATATTCTAATATAGCAAATTCTTTTTTTGTTAACTTTATTTCATAATCATCTATATAAGTTTTTCTTGATTTTATATTTATTTTTAAATTTTTATACTTAAGTTCCTCGTCTTCTTGTATAAATTTAATTCTAAGTAAACATCTTATCCTTGCTTCTAGTTCGTCAAAATGAAATGGTTTTACTAAATAATCATTAGCTCCTAAATCAAGTCCCTTTACTCTTTCTTTTATGCTTGATCTTGCTGTTAGTATTAATATTTTGGTTAATTTATCATTAATTCTTATATTCTTCAATATGTCTAATCCATCCATATTTGGTAAGTTTAAATCAAGAATTATAAGATCATAATCATTTACAATAGCTAATTCTAAACCTTCTTCACCATCTTCGCTTGTATCAACTGCATATCCATCTATTCTTAAACCTTCTGATATAGCTTCTAATAAATCTACTTCGTCTTCTACTACTAATATTCTCATATTTATGCCTCCCCTAAACATTATCTTAACTATTATACACTTAATTATATAAAGTTTTTGTTAAGTTGATTTTGAAGTATATTATTAAATAATTTTTCATATCCTAAAATCAATTACTGTTCAAGATTTTTTATGATCAAATATACTATATGTACTATACTTATACTTTGAGTGAAATTAAAATTATTTATAATATGTGTTTAATAAATAGTTACATCTCTCAATAGTCATTCTAGATTTAATTTGCATATCACTAATATTTTCTTTATCTTTTATCCAATTTATTTGCCCCACCCTTAAAATTTCAAATTCACCTGTTGTTACTATATTTTTTAGTTCTCCCCACATCTCATTTAATATAGTGTCTGCTGAGCTATAACTTTCCATTGCAGCAGTCATACGTTGAGCTTCATAAATTTTAGTTTGATAATAAGATTTATTTAAACCTATATATTCTTTTGATTTATTTTCATCTATTTTTATTAAATTACCATTGTCATATTTTATATCATTATTTTGAATAAATTCATCAATATATGATTGATTATACTCTTTTAAATCATGAATTTTAGTACCTATGTATTCAGTTTTATTTTTCTCTTCATCTAAATAGATATTGTTTAGTTTTTCCATTGTTAAAACTACTACTAGTGCTATAATTATGATTGCTACCGTAGCACTTATAATTACTACTTTCTTCATATATAATACCTTTCTATACTCAAATTTTGCATATTTAAAAGCCTAGCACACCAATCCTGTTCTCTAGGCTTTTATCACTATTATATATATTATCATTAAATATACTAAATTCTCAATATATTCACTTGCATTTTTTCTATATTTAAACGAATTATGTTTCGAATCAAATATACATAGCCTCTTCCTATTTTTGAATATGAAACCAGTTAATAAATTTATATATTCTAATTATCGGTATTATTTTTCATAAAATTACCCTCTTCATCATGACATTTATCCTCCCCATTATTAGGATCATAATGCCCATCAAATACATATATACTAATCTTAATCTTATTATCTTTTGTAATACTCTCACCTGGTTCAATTGATTGTTTAGCAATAGTTCCTTTTAAATTATATATTGGTGTAAGTACAGCTTCTCCTAACTCATATTTCACACCATGTTTCTTTGCAAATTCATATACCTCTGTTTGCTTATATCCCTTAAAATTTGGAACTTTTCCTTCTGTGTATATTATTTCATTTTTATCCTTACTTTCTATTTTCTCAGACTTAGTTTTGCCATCCGTTTTATCTTCTTTCATCTCTTTGAATTCATTTTTTTTACTTTCAGTTATATACATTATTTTTTTCTCAACATCCCCAAACAAATTATCATTGTTTAACTTTATAATTATAAAACCTACAGTTAATGCTAAACTAAAAACTCCACCTACAATACTTATAATAGCTAATTTTTTCATGTAAATTACCTTTCTACATATTTTACCCTACTTAAAAATCCCCAGCAGTAATTATATACTCTATCACTTTATTATGTTAAAAGTAACGATAACATATAATATATGTTATCGTTACTTTTAACATAAAACTTTAATTGTATTTACCAATTTTTTGTCTCAAGTTTTAGTTAATATAATAAAAATCAAGTATCAGTGATGGTCAAGCTAGAGACTAAAATTTCAAAAATATTTGTCTACAATCTAATATTATATTTGTTTTTTACACTGTTCCAATTTTTAATATTATTGCATAATGGCTTTATATTTAAAATAAAAACCACTCATATAAAATAATATGAATGGTTTTTATTTTCATTTCATACACCAATAGAATATTAAGTTTTCTTTATTTTTTACAATTTTTTTCATGTTCCAAAAGCCATAACTTTCTATCTAGTCCACCACCATATCCAGTTAAACTTTTGTTGGCTCCAATAACTCTATGACATGGAATAACTATATTTATAATATTCTTTCCATTAGCATTTCCTACTGCTCTTACAGCTTTTTCATTCCCGATTCTATTAGCTATATATTTGTAAGATACTGTTTCTCCATAAGGAATTTCTATTAAAGAATTCCATACTTTTTCTTGAAATTCAGTTCCTTTAAGTTTAAATTTAATATTGAATTCTTTTCTATATCCATTAAAATATTCATCTAATTGTCTAACAACTTCATTTAAAATTACATTAGTTTGTGTATTTTCTTTTTTTTCATCTACATATAAGATTGAAATTAATTCTTCTTTTGTCGTGCTTATCTCTAGTATTCCAATAGGTGATTCGTAATAATATTTTTCTAGCATGTGAACGTCTCCTTAGATAACCATATTTTATATATAATATGTATTTATGTAAAATTATTAAAACCAAGTAATTTGCTTAACTTCATATTTGCTTTTATAGTCTTTTATAATATCTTGCATATCATATAATAGATTGTATTTATCGCATTCTTCTTTAAATACTTTCCACAAATATTCAGATTTTGTAGAGCTATTTTCATATACATCTCCATATGTTTCAATATATTTTTTATCTATCATTTGATTTGGAAATATTTTTCTTAATTGCTCAAAATAGTAATCCCTTTGATTATTTCTTAATGTAACTCCCAATCCATAACTGAAAACAAATTTAGCCCCACATTCATATGTTTTTTTTATAATATTTTTTATATTTTCTTCAGTATCATTAATAAAAGGTAGTATTGGCATTAACAACACCCCTGAATATATATTATTATCTGATAATTTTTTTAAAGCTTTAAATCGATCAGTTGTTGTTGATACATTTCTTTCAATTTTTTTGCATAGTTCATCATCAAATGTAGTTATTGTAATTTTAACCATCGTAGGTGAATGAATCTGTATTTTTTTTAATATATCTATATCTCTAACTATTAGGTCGCTTTTAGTGATTATAGATATACCAAATTTGTGCTCATCTATTAATTTTAAAGCTTTTCTTGTTAACATATATGTTTTTTCAAAGGGGTTATATGGATCACTCATAGCTCCTGTTCCTACTACCCCCTTTTTTCTTTTGGCTTTCAAATCATTTTTTATTATTTGAGTTGAATTTGCCTTAGCTCTAACTCTATCAAAATCTATAATTTGATAGCAATTACTTCTAGAATCACAATATATACAACCATGACAACAACCTTTATAGATATTCATAGTATAGTTTATTCCAAACCATTGTGGACTTTCTTTATAATTAGATACAATTGTTTTGGTTGGTATAAATTCCATAAATTCATCAATCCTTTTAATTATCTATTTATTATATTTTCCATAAACTATTTTAAAATATAATATTTTTTCACTCAGATTACTTTGTAATATTTTATTAATCGATTAATTTATATCTTTACTTTAATAACTGTATTTTTAGCATATTTTAAAAATTTATTAAAATCATTACCTGTTATATTAAATGTTTCCGTATTTATAGCCGGATGAAAATTAAGATTTTGACTGTCTAATAAATCATTATCTATTAATAATATTACCTTACTATTTATATCATTTATAACACTAAAAGGATTTACACTACCAGGCGTTACCTTCATCAATTCGTATAATCTCTCTGGTGAGTCAAAAGAAAGTCTACTACTTCCAATTTGAGCTTTTACATCCTTTAAATCTACAGCTTTATCATGTTTTGCTACTAATAAGTAGTTCATACTTTTATTTGAGTTTTTTAAAAATAAATTTTTACAGTGATGTCCTGGCATATCTTTAGTTACTTCATAAAACTCCTCTGCTGTAAATACCTCTTCATGTTTTAGTACTTGACATTTTATATTTAGTTCATCTAATTTTGCATATATTGCTCTTTTCATTATTTTCCCCCTGTTGAATTTATATAAGTATATTATTACATATTTTTTATTTTGATTAAAGTTATAAAAAACTCATATCAAATCGATATGAGTTTTTTATATTTATATATAAATTTCATTAATAACTTTATTATCTAGAATACCACCTGCCTCTAAAATTAGATGCTCATCACATTAACATACTTTACAATGCTCTTTACTTAATTTTTATGTAGTTAATAATACTAAAATTGTTTTAATAAATTTGCCATTTCAATAGCTGTTACCGCAGAATCATAACCTTTATTTCCAGCTTTAGTTCCAGCCCTTTCAATAGCTTGTTCAATTGTGTCTGTTGTTAATATTCCAAATATCACTGGCTTTTCACTATATAGTGAAACTGAAGCAATTCCCTTTGAAGCTTCTGCACATACATAATCAAAATGTGGTGTTGCCCCTTTGATGACTGCACCTAGACATATTACTGCATCATACTTTTCGTTTTTAGCCATTTTTTTTGCTATTAAGGGAATTTCAAATGCTCCTGGTACCCATGCTACATCTATGTTATCTTCATCTACCCCATGTCTTTTTAATCCATCAATAGCTCCACCTAATAATTTTGAAACTATAAATTCATTAAATCTTCCTACGACGATACCTACCTTAATACTTTCTGCTACTAAATTGCCTTCTATCATTCTCATTTTCAATTCCTCCGTTAATATATATTAATTTTAATAATTAAGCATATGCTGCAATTTTTCTTGTTTAGTTTTTAAATAAAATTCATTTTTTTCATTATGATTCATTTGAATCGGTACTCTTTCTACTACGTCAATATCATAACCCTTTAGCCCATTAAGTTTTCTAGGGTTATTTGTCATAAGTCTCAACTTTCTAACGCCTAAATTTTTTAGTATTTGTGCTCCAATTCCGTAATCTCTCATATCTGCTGGAAATCCTAACATAAGGTTTGCCTCCACTGTATCATAACCTTTATCTTGAAGCTCATATGCTTTCAATTTATTTATAAGACCAATACCTCTACCTTCCTGTCTCATATATAAAAGAATACCTCTACCTTCTTCTGCTATTTTTTTCATTGCAGCATCATATTGTTCTCCACAATCGCATCTTAACGACCCTAAAGCATCCCCAGTTAAACATTCTGAATGAACTCTTGTAAGAACTGAGTCATTTTCATTTATTTCACCTTTAACTAAAGCTACATGATGCTCTTTATTTAATTTATTTATAAAACCATACATCTTAAAATCCCCATATTTTGTTGGCATATTAACTTCTACAACTCTTTCAACTAAGTTCTCACGTACTCTTCTATAAGCTACCAAATCAGCTATAGTTATTATCTTAAGATTATGTTCTTTTGCAAACTCTATTAACTCAGGTGTTCTAGCCATAGTTCCATCTGTGCTCATAATTTCACAAATAACACCTGCTGGTTCTAATCCAGAAAGTCTAGACAAATCTACTGCTGCTTCTGTATGTCCAACCCTTTTTAACACTCCACCAGACTTAGCTATAAGTGGAAAAACATGTCCTGGTCTTCTAAAATCTAGTGGTTCACTATTTTCTAATACTTTTTGTATTGTTAAAGCTCTTTCATAAGTAGAAATCCCAGTAGTAGTATCAATATAATCAATAGAAACTGTAAAAGCTGTTTCATGGTTATCCGTATTATTTTCTACCATAGGATGTAAACTTAATTTTTTTGCTTTTTCTTCCTCTATAGGCATACATATAAGCCCTCTTCCATATGTGGCCATAAAGTTAATAGCTTCAGGCGTTACCATCTCAGCAGCCATTAACAAATCTCCTTCATTCTCTCTATCCTCATCATCAACAACTATTACTATTTTTCCTTTTTTTATATCTTCTAAAGCTTCTTCAATAGTATTAAATTTCAACATTTTATCTTCTCCTTATCTTTAAATGAATCTAATTTTCTAGAATCTATAAAAAACCATTAATTTTTAAAAAATCTTCACTTAGTGAACTTTTATTATTATTTTTATCTATATTCAACCTTAATAATTTTTCTACATATTTACCTATTAAGTCACATTCAAGATTTACTGTCTGTCCTATCTTTTTATTAAGTAATGTTGTTTCACTTGCTGTATGAGGTATTATAGAAACTTTAAAACAGCTATTGTCTATATAAGCCACTGTTAAACTTATACCATCTATAGTTATTGAACCTTTATGTACTATGTATTTTAAAATATCAATTGAAGCTTTTACTGTAATCCATACAGCATTATCTTCTTTTATGAACGATACAATAGTCCCTGTACCATCTATATGCCCACTAACTATATGTCCTCCTAGTCTTTTATCTAAACTTAAGGCTCTTTCTAAGTTAACGTAACTACCAATATTAAGACTTCCAAGATTACTTCTTCTTAAGGTTTCTGTCATAATATCAGCTTCAAAACTATCTCCATTCAAATCCGTTACAGTAAGACATACTCCATTTGTTGCAATACTATCTCCTATATGAGTTTTATTTAAAACCTTATTTGCTTTTATTGATAACTTTGAAGATTTACCACCTTTTTTAATTTCTTTAATAACTCCTATTTCCTCAACTATTCCAGTAAACATCTAGATTTCCTCATCTCCTATATATCCTTGAAGTAAAATATCTTCGTCAACTATTGATACATTCAAATCTTTAACTTTAAAAGCATCTTTAAGTTGTTCTATTCCATTTCCCCCTACTGGAGTTTTTGACTTTACTCCACCAATAATTTTTGGTGCTACATATATTAAAATCTTGTCAACAATTTCAGCTTCTATGGCTGAGTAATTTAAAGTTGCTCCTCCTTCTAAAAGAATACTATCAACTTTTAATTCACCTAACCTAATCATTAATTCTTTTAAATTCACTTTTCCATCTTTTGATTTAGTTTTTATAATAACTACTCCTAGTTTTTCTAAGTAATCTACTTTTTCTTTTTCTACTTTTTGTGTAGTACCAATTATTGTTTTTATATCATTTGTATTTTCTAATACCTTTGAATTTTTAGGAATTCTAAGTTCACTATCTACGATTATTCTTATTGGATTTCTACCTTCTAACATTCTACATGTTAGCTGAGGATTATCCATTATCACTATATCTACTCCAACCATAATAGCAGATAAGTCATTTCTTAATTTATGCACTTGGCTTCTTGATTTTTTTCCAGTAATCCACTTTGATTCTCCAAAAGCTGTAGCTATCTTTCCATCTAATGACATTGCAGATTTTAATACTACAAATGGCTTTTTCTTTTCAATGTATTTAATAAATACTTCATTTGCTTTTCTGCATTCTTCTTCCAACACACCCACCATTACATCAATTCCTGCGTCTCGTAGTTTCTTTATCCCTTTCCCTGATACTAGGGGATTAGGGTCTAGCACACCAATAACAACTCTAGCAATTTTATTCTCTATTATCTTATCAACACAAGGTGGTGTTTTACCATAATGAGAACATGGCTCTAAAGTTATATACATAGTTGCTCCAAATACGTTTTCCTCTGCATTTTTAAAAGCATTTACTTCTGCATGAGCTTCTCCATATTTTTCATGATAGCCTTTAGCTATAATCCTTTTATTTTTCACAATTATTGCTCCAACTATCGGATTTGGATTTACCATTCCCTTTCCCTTAATCGCTAGACTTAATGCAATGTCCATATAGTATTTATCCATACTTTCACCTCCTTATTTTTGATTTTAAATAAACTCCGGGCAATTATAAAATAAAGCCCTGAGAATAAATACTCAGGGCTTTCTATACATTTTATACATAAAATATAATTCTAATTTATTTTCTATAGAATTAAAAAAGCCCTGAAATATTAAATATTTCAGAGCATAAATAACACTACTATAGTACAATACTTTAGAGTAATCTTACGTTTATATTATCTTCTTTCATCCAGACTTTACTGTCGGCTTCGGAGTTTAACCGAATCATGCCATATAGGCTCGCGGGCTTTACCGCCGGTAGGGAATTGCACCCTGCCCTGAAGATCTATTCAATTTTAATTAAATAGTACTCTATATAATTTTATATGTCAACAATATATTTATATATATAATAAAAATAGATTATTATTTCATCATTTATTTATTAATCATTTTCATTTAACCATTTAGTTAAAACTTCTATATATTTTTCATTTTCCTCAACAAATGGCATGTGTCTTGAATATTCAAATAGTTCCCATTTGCTATTAAAAATTCTATCATACATAGTTTTTGCAATGTATGGTGAACATAAATCTATTGCTCCACTAGTTATTAAACACGGTTCCTTTATTTCATGTAATCTGTCTGTAAATTCATATCCAGCAAGGGTACCTGTAGGAGAAAATTCATTATGTCCCCACCCTACAACATATGCTTCAGAACCTGATTTTTTAGGTCTTCTTAAACATTCTGGAGATTCTTCAGTTAACTCTCCTGCACAATACATTTCCATAAATTTTTCTAAGGCATTATTATATTCTTTACTAGAATAATCTCCAGTGTTTACTGCATCAAGTAACGCCTTTTGATCTTGTTTATCCATATATGATATTCTTCTTTTTTGCTCTTTTTCCCAAAGCTTTGCTGAAGAAAGAGTAGATGAAAGAATATATGATTTAATCCCCTTTGGTTTATGTTCAATAGCATACCAAATAGCCTGCATACCTCCCCAAGATTGACCTAATAGATGAATTTCTTCAAGCCCTAGGTGCTTTCTTAGTTCAATAAGCTCTTTTATCCAAGTATCAGCATTAAATAACTCAGGATGACCTTTTACAAATGAATTACCACAACCAATTTGGTCATACATTATTACTTGTCTACCACTTTCTGCTATCTTATCTAATACCTCAAAATAGTTATGCGTAGAACCTGGTCCTCCGTGAAGCAGTACTAATGGCTTCTTTCCTTCTGTTGCTTCTCCTACTATACGATAATAGGTTTTAAAACCTTCAAAAGGCATGTATCCTTCAGTTATTTTCATGTTTATCCCTCCAATTTGTCTTTAGAAACGTTATCCTCTTATTAGCAAGACTATTTTAAAATTCTAAACCATATTCAATTTGTACTTGATTTTTTATACTTCCTTTTATAAATAGTATATCATAAAAAGAAATAATCTCCACCCCAACTATTTTTATATAATGATACCCCTATATCGCGAAATACGACATAGGGGTATCATCCTGATCTTTTAAATATAGATTTATATATTAATCTTCTACAAGTTTGTTTAGTTTATTATCGCATCCCCATAATACTACTCCACATACAATTACAACTACCGCTACTCCACCGTATGCAGATGCAAATGGCATTGTTGATAAAAATTCATATAAATATCCATATACTTTACTAGCAACAAATACTGCAAGTGGCCATATACCAAGCATTAATCCTAAAAGTTTACCTGGTGAGAACTTACTTATAAATGAATTTCCAAGTGGTGAGAATACCATTTCACCTAATGTCATTAATACACCTATCATTACTATCCATAATAAACTTGCTTGACCATCACCTCTTAATATTTCAGCTAACGCCATTACTCCAAATGCTGATCCAAGTAACATCATACCTAATGCAGTTTTTCTAAACATACTTAAATCTCCTTTAGCAGATTTTGCACGTTTACTCCAAACTACAGCTAATATAGGTCCAAGAGCTATACAAGAAAATGCATTTAATGAGTCAAACCAAGCTGAAGGTACTGTAAAGTTTCCTATTACCCAGTTTGCATGATTTGCAGTAGCTACTTCTGGTCCCCAGTGATATACTATTGGCATACTCATTAAGTAATATGCTATCCAAAATACTATAGAGAATACTGTAATGAAAACTATTGCCCCAACTCTTGATTTTTCTTTCTTAGTTAAAGGTGCTTCCCCAGATCTTTCTCCTTTTTTACCTGAGTTTTGTGTAGAATCTCCAGCTTTAAATGGTTGTTTACCAATATCACCAAAGAACATTTTTCCTCCGATTATAAACCAAGCTGCATCTAAAAATAAAAGTAATCCACATATTAAGAATGTACCACCAAATCCAATTGGAGAGAATGCTATAAATGATACGAAAGTTGTTCCTATAAGTGAACCTATATTAACAAATGAGTATTGTATCGAGAATGCTGAGTCAAGATCTTCTTTATTATTGAAGAATCTTCCATTTATCCCCGATAAATTCCCTTTAAACAATCCTGTACCTATTGATACAAGTAAAATCATCGCCCATACTAATCCGATTGATGTTTGTTCTGATGCTTGCCATCCACACATATATCCAAGTCCCATAATTATTGATCCTAAAGGAACACATACTCTTGGACTCACCCATCTATCTGCAATAAATCCTCCAAGTATAGGAGTTAAGTAAGTAAATGCAACTAAGTTTGCACTCATTTTTGCTCCATCACCATCTGTTAATCCAAGTCCACCTGATGCTACTTCTGCAACTATAAATATTAACATTAGCCATCTTGCTGAATAAAATGCCATACGTTCAAATGTGTAAGTTAATGAACAAACATAAAATCCTAAAGGATATTTCTTTTTATTTTTTACTGCATTTTCCATAATCGTCACCCCAATATTTAATTTTTTACATTTCGATTATATCTCTTTATTTCCAGTCAATGACCAGTTGTGATAGTTTTACAGTGTTGTCAATTATAAATATGAAATTATTCCAATTTTGCTAAAATACTGTTTTCTGATGTTTTAAATTATGCAATTTATTTGTATGTGATTGATTGTGATTATATCTGAGATGTTGAATTTTTTACAAATTCCTAGATGCCATTATAGGATTAAATCCCAATAACTTATTTCGAAAATTCTACTTTGATTTTATCAATAGTCTTATTTGATTTATGAATATATGAATTGTGTCTATTCTTATTATTTTGAAAGTATACTAAACCCCCTACCTCCTTATATTTTGTTCCTTACAAGAATTTTAGCGGAAAACATTTTTCAAGTCAATGTAAATATGTTCATTAATTTATTAAAAATCGATTTTTAATAGTACTATTTAAGGAATTAAATCGATTTTTTTATTATTTAAGATATTAAAACTTCACTAAATTTGTATAAGTTATATTGTTTATAATTTAGTATATATTATTACTTTAGATTTTACATCTATACCCCATATCGTGAACTATTGTATTCTCTTATTTATTAGTTATATTTAATTGATATACTAAAAATCTTGATTCTATCTAGTAAAAACAATTTAATTAAAGGAGATTTGTCTGTTGGCGCAGAATTTTAATTTATATTGTAGTATTTTAAACATAAAAGGAGATTCAATAATGAAATATGTTGAGTATGGAAAGACTGGTAAAAAAGTTTCATCAGTTGGATTTGGCGGTTTAAGATTTAATTTAGATAAAAGTAATGAAGAAAATGCAAAATTAGTAATGTATGCTTATGAAAAAGGTATAAATTATTTTGATACAGCACCGGGCTATTGCAATGGACGAAGTGAGGAAATTTTAGGTATAGCTTTTAGACATCTCATTAAAGATGGGAAAAATGATTTTTATGTATCTACAAAAGGTAGACCAACTGTATGTGATACAGTAGAAAAAACAGTATCTTCTGTAAAAAAATCTATTGAAACACTAGGTGTAGATAAAATAGATTTCTACCATGTATGGTGCATTCGAAAAATGGATCACTATGATATAGCAATGAAACCAGGTGGGCAATACGAAGGTTTATTAAAATGCAAGGAAGAAGGTCTAATTGATCATATAGTATTTTCATCTCACCAACCAGGTGATGAAGTTATAAAAGTATTAGATGATAATAAGTTTGAAGGAGTTACAATGGGTATAAACTTATTAAATTTTCCTTATAGATGGAACGGTGTAGAACATGCTTATAATAACAACTATGGAGTTGTAGCAATGAATCCATTAAATGGAGGTTCAATACCAAATCATAAAAATTCACTATCTTTTTTAGCAAAGGAAAATGAAAATGCTGTCGATGCCGCACTAAGATTTAATATAGGCAGTCCTCAAATAACAATATCATTAATAGGCTTTGGAAGTTTTTCTGATATAGACCATGCATGCTATATAGCAGATGAAAATAATATTTATAGCAATGAGGATATCGAAAATATAAAAAACAAATTAGGCGAACATATGAATTCTACTTGTAACGGGTGTGGATATTGTAGAGTATGTCCTCAAAACATAAATACTCCAGCATACATGCTTTTATATAATGAAAAACAAATGTTTAAAAAGAGTGATGAACAGATGATAGATGAAATCTATGGTCTTGAGTGTTGGAACTATACTATGAATAGCGAAGGTAGAGCTTGTGATTGTATAAAATGTGGTAAGTGTGAATATGAATGCACACAACATCTTCCTATAATTGATAGATTAAAAGAAATTGCTATGTGGGAGAAAATTGGAGTTAATAATATAAATGTATAAATAAAATATATAACCAAAATGAAGTACTTACTTAAAATAAATTTAATTATTTTAGTAGGAACTTCATTTTGGTGTATTGAAATTTAAAATCAACTATTTAAACTAAATAATAGGATTTAAAATCTCAAAATTATTAACATCAACTAACCCCTTATCAGTAATCTTCCACTTAGGACTAGTCGATAAAGCAAGAAAAGACAAATGCATAAACGGAGAGTGAATCTTACCTCCAAGCTCACAACTTACAGTATTTTCAAGGGAATCTATTCTTTCACTAACCTCACTGCCGCTAAGCTCATCTGTAATAAGTCCACCAACATTTAGACTTAGTTCATCAACAACTTTTCCCTTATTGACAACAGCAATGCCACCACCCATATCAATAACCCTATTAACAGCTACTACCATATCATAAATACTAGTTCCAACAACAGTAATATTGTGAGTATCATGAGCAATACTCTCTGCAAAAGCACCTCTCTTTAATCCAAATCCTCTAACAAAAGCCTTTCCAATATTACCAGTTCTACCATATCTTTCAACACAAGCAATATATAAAATATCCTCATTAATATCAGCTTCAACCATATTATTTCTTGTATTAAGTTTAACCTCCAAACACTCCGTCAAATTTTGATTGGGAATAGCCTCAATACACCTAGCAACAACTTCTCTTTTATCACTAAAGATTGCTAAATCTTTCTCACATATCTTTTCTAATCTAACAGAATTTTTCACGCTATCAGGATAAGTATACTTAGGTAACTCTATCAAAAGTTCTTTATCTGAAGCAACAAGCTTTCCTTCTATAAATACAGCTTCAACATCCATATCTTCTAAATCATTAATAACCGCTATATCAGCAATCTTAGAAGGAGCCAAAACTCCCCTATCCTCTAAATTAAAATAAGTCGCAGGATTTATAGTAGCCATTTGTATAGCTTCAATAGGGTTTACCCCTTCTTTTATAGTTCTTCTTATTATCTCGTTCATATGACCTAATTCTTCTAAATCCTTAGCCACCATATCATCAGTCGCCAATATACATCTTCTTGAATCCAAGCTTTCTTCAGTCACCGCTTTTATACACTCACCCATATTTTTTTGAGTAGATCCTTCTCTCATAAATACATAAACCCCTTGTCTTAATTTCTCTACACACTCAGCTTTTGTAGTAGTTTCATGGCAAGAACACTTCCCACCTGTACATACTATATGAGCTGCAAGTTCATTTGAAAATAAATCTGGGGCATTTCCATCTACAATCTTTCCTATACTTTTAGCGTAAGTAGTAGATGTCAACAAATCTGTTATTATTTCTGGAGTATTATTATATACATGTTTTGCATTGCTAAAACCTTGAAGTTCTCCTATCCCAATTATATTTTTATAATTAAGTAACTCTTCCATATCCTTAGAATTCACATCTACTCCAGCAGTTTCCAAGCTAGGACAATCTGGAGTTAGTGCTGGAACTACAAATTTTACATAGTTTGGGACATGACTTGCTTCATCTGCCATAGCTTTCATTCCAACACTACCTAGTGCATTTCCTATTTCGTGAGGATCCGCGATTAATGTTGTTGTTCCTGATGGTATTGAAAGTCTTGAAAATTCTGTTACCGTCAACATGCTACTTTCAAAGTGCATGTGAGAATCTATAAATCCAGGAGATAAGTACTTCCCACGAACATCTACAACTATAGTATTTTCACCTATTAATTTTTCACAATCTCCAACCATTAATATGTGCTTTCCTTTTATAGCAATATCTCCCGTATATATTTCCCTAGTCAATACATTTATTATATTTCCACCATACAAAACTAAATCTGCATGATGTTTATCACTCATCAGAGTATCTATTAACTCCTTGTACTCCATTGCTTGTTTTATATATTTCAAATTTAGTCCTCCCACACATCTATATTATCAACTATACCAACTATAGCAGCGTTTATTGAAGAATTACATTTTTTAGCTGCATTTCTAGCTGCGGTTCCTTCTGTATATATTACTATTTCCCCTATTCCTGCACCTACTGTATCTACTGCTATAATTGGTTTTCCTTCTGCATTTTTTCTAAAATCTAGAGGTTGTGTTATCATCAACTTACTTCCAACTAGTGTTTCATCTTTTTTAGTAGCAACTACAGTTCCTACAACTTTACCTATTTGCATTTTTATCCCCCTTTTTAATCATTAGTTAAATATTATTTCTATTTTATATTGTTTTATATAATCTTTGGCCATCGGAGTTATTATAGAATTTTTTGGTATGTTTATAGTAGTTGTATTTCTAGATTTGATATCATTTAAAGTTATTATTTTTCTTTTTTCTTCTATATTTTTATTATCTTCATCAGTACTATTAAAGTTTAAAAGTTTCATTATAGCTTCTATATTTGGATGATTTATAGGTATCATTATAAATGGATTAGTATTATCTTCAATATTATTAAATATTTTATCCTTTGTAGTTTTCATACTAATCTTATTTAATATATTTTCAGTAAACTCTTTTTTATCTTTCATTTAATTAATCTCTACTTAATATTACTCTTTCAACTTCTGAATGTGGTCTTGGTATTACATGAACTGAGTGAAGCTCTCCTACATTTCTAGCTGCTTCTGCTCCAGCATCTACAGCAGCTTTTACAGCCCCTACATCTCCACTTACCATAACAGTTACTAATCCAAATCCTATTTTTTCATATCCCATTAAAGTTACATTTGCAGATTTAACCATAGCATCTGCAGCTTCTACGGCTCCTACTAAACCTTTAGTTTCTATCATTCCTAGCGCTTGCCCCATAATATATACCTCCTTATTAATTATCCTTATTATTTTCTAATTCTTCTTTTTTAAGTTGTTTTACTTTTAAATTTTTCTTAAATTCATTTATTAAAACATCTATTTCCTCATGGGGTCTTGCTATCGTTTTAGAGGATACAATTTTACCAACTCGATTTCCTGCTTCTACCCCTGCATCTATCGCTGCATTTACTGCTGCGACTTCTCCTGCTAATTGTATATTCACACTTACAGATTTGCCTACACCTATTACCTTGTCATATCCAATTAGCTCCACATCAGCTGCTTTACAAGCTGCATCAAGTGCTGCAAGTGCTGTTGTAAGTCCTATAGCTTCTATCATCCCTAGGGCTTTTCTCATAATGATCCCCCTTATTTAGATAAGTCTTTTAAACTAATCATTTTTTTATTACCTTTATCATTAAGCTTAATTTTCATATCTTTTTTACAGCTTTTATCATTTAAACTACTTAAAGCTTTCAGTTCTATATTGTTATTTTTATTAACTTTTTGACTTATAGTTTCATTTTTTTCTATTTTAGAGTTTCCATTATTATTTTTCAAATCATTTAAATTAACTTTATTTTTATTTTTCACCAATATATTTTTAAGTATAGCTTCTTCTGATTTTCCTATATTTATAGAAGTATTTTTAACTTCGTTTTTATTATTTGTATTTTTTTTATTAAGAGCTAAATCTGATATATTCTTCATCACGCTCATAGTTAAGAAATCTGCCATTTAAATTTCCTCCTAAAGTATTTTGCTTACTTCATCATGAGGTCTTGCTATTACATTTGTAGATATTATCTCAGCTATCTTACTTGCTGAATCTTTCCCATTTTCAACGGCTGCATTAACTGCTGCAACATCACCTCTAACAATCGCTGCAACTATTCCAGATCCAACAAAATCAATATCTACAAGTTCAACGTCAGCAGATTTAAGCATCGTATCTGCAGCTTGAATCGCTCCAATTAAACTTTTCACTTCTACTATTCCAAGTGCTTTCAAGTTTTTTCCCCCTTTTAACCTTTAAGAAGCTAGAAATAATCATTTATATTAATATCTTCATAACCAGGAACTACTGCTCTATCAAATAATTCATTATTTAAAGGCTTTGTAGCATCTATCCCCATCTTATCGCTCAAACCCTTATTAACATGAGATGCCTCTAGTGGACTACCTAATGCATTTTTTATTATAATCACATCTTCACTCGCTTGAACTCTTGAAGATATTGCAAACTCTACATCGCTATAATCATATATATCAACATCACTATCAACTATAATTACATGTTTTAAATCCTTGCTGCTCCCAAGAGCTGCTAATATTGCACTTTTGCCGTCCCCTTCATTTTTCTTATTTATTTTCACGATAGCGTGAAGTCTACATCCACCACCTACAGTTACATTTACATCAACTATATCCACTATATTTTTTAGTGATGTATATATCTCAACTTCTCTAATGAGACCATTCGCTAAATGTTCTTCTCTTGAAGGAAATGCATGTTGAAATATTGGATTATCTCTATGAGTTATAACATTAATATCTATAGTTGGATGACTAACAATATCTCCATAATATCCCATCAACTCTCCAAACGGGCCTTCTATAACTTTCTTATTAGGATTTAGCTTACCTTCTATAACAATTTCTGCATATGCTGGAACTAATATATCTATACTTTCACATTTTACAACTTTTAAAGGTTCTCCTTTTAAAGCACTATATACCTTATACTTATCAAGCCCATACCTAGAAGAACTTATTTGGGATGCAATTAAAAGCTCTGCATCATATCCTAAAACTACAGCACAATCTATACTTTTATTATTTGCTTCACAATCTTTTATAAGTTTATTAAGATGTGGAGATGCTCCCGACACCAAAGCACTAATATTATCCTTTGAATTTACTTGAAACCTTCTAACAGCCATATGTATATCACCAGTATTTGGATCTTTTATTATAAGCATGCCAGAAGTTATAAAATTTGACGAATCTTTTTCATGTGAAATAGGTATTGGAAACATCTTATTTATGTCAATATTTCTACTTGCTATATTTTCTTTAACTGGACCACTACTAACTTCTATATAATCTATAGGATTTGTTATAGCATCCATAAACTTATATATTCTATTATCACTATTTAAATCCATCAAATCATAAAAAATTTCCCTCTTACCATAAACTCCTCCAGCCAAACTAATTTTATGATTTTTAACATTATTAAAAAGTATAGGGACTTCATTTTTAAAATATTTTAAAACTCCTCCAACCTCAAATATCGGATCCACACATTTCTCACAAACTTTTAAATACCCAAGCTTATCTAGCTTGTCCATGGTATATCTAAACATTTGATTTTCCAACCTACTCACCCCATCTCTTTAGCATATCATGTTCTATCCCAACTTGATCTAAGCATCTACCAACAATAGAAGTAACAATATCACTTATATCCTGAGGATGATTATAAAAACCAGGAGATAACGGCATAATAGTAACCCCTAAATTAGAAAGTTTTAACATATTGTCAAGATGAATAGAACTAAGAGGAGTTTCCCTAGTAAGGAGCACCAACCTTCTTCTATCCTTAATACAAACATCAGCAGCACGAGTTAACAAACTATCGCTAAACCCATGACAAACAGCCGATAAAGTCTTCATAGAACAAGGAACAACAACCATACCATCAACCTTAAAAGAACCACTAGCAACAGGTGCAGCCAAATCATAATTTTCATAATAAAAATCAGCCATATTCTTAAGTTCTTCTAAACTAACACCACACTCATGACTAACCACATACTCGCCCATATTACTAACCACCAAATGACTCTCAACCCCAAGTTCCCTCAGAGCCTTTAAAAAACCAAGAGCATAAATAGCGCCACTACCACCGGAAATACCAACAATAATTTTCATAAGCTTTCATTCCAATCTATATCTTTTTTCTCTTCTATTTTCTCTTTTTTTCTCCAATAAAGGTACATAGTTTTTAAATAGTTTGGTAAGCTTCATAAGGCGAGGGGGTGAATGTGGGAGGTGCAGCGACATTTAAAAGCACGCCCCACCGCTTGTATGGAGCAAACCGCCCACATTCACCCCGAGCCCCGAAGCTCACCAAACAAAAAACTACTCTACCTTATTCTCAGTGTCTCCTCCGCCAGCCCAAGGATCTAGGCCTTTTTCCCAAGCATCTATATACTCATCAATAGTCATAACCTTAGTAAAGATGCTCAAATCACGAAGCCCCGCCTCATGCATCTCATCATTTTTCGAATGAACACCATCACTTAAAGTAATAACCTTATACGCATTATATAAAGCATCACTAGCAGTACTTCTAACACAAACATTAGTCCAAACTCCAGTAACAACTACTGTGTCAATATTTTCCTCTCTCAAATACAAATCTAAATCCGTATGAGCAAAGCCACTATGTCTTCTCTTAGGAACAATATACTCCTCACCCTCAGGATAAAGTTCCTTTATAAAATCAGAACCCCAAGTTCCCTTAACCGCATGACGAGGTCTAACCCTGAAATCAGCATCATTTTTTCTATGAGCCTCTTGAATATGAATCAACTGAACATCATCAAGCCCTCTAGCATTTCTCTCCCTAACCCATGCAAAAAGTTTTTGAAGATCCGGAATAATCTGCTCTCCACCAGGACATCTAAGAGGAGCCTCCTCCCCAACAAAATCATTTAACATATCTATAACAACAATACCGTGTCTTTTCATAAATACCCCCACATATATTTTTATTTTCTCTCTTCCTCTAAAAATCATTAAGTTTTAGTATAGCTAAAACTTAATATTTTTATCTAACTTACTTATTTGTTGACGTTTAGTGAATTTACCGAATCCTGGTTTAACTTTTATCCCCTTTATACTCTTAACATGATCAACTATTAATTCAGGATGATCTTTTCTATAGCTCACCTTATACTCGCCACTTGTCAGCTCATATGGATTATTAAACAGAACGTCATAGTTCTCTAACTCACCTAAAACTCCAGCTTCACCATCTTCATAAACTAAATTACCTCTAACAATAGTTTTATCTATTCTTCCTTTTAGCTTCATACCTTCAAGTGGAGTATAACCACACATAGTAACTAAATCTTCTTTCTTAACAGTCCATTCTTTATCTAAATCAATCACAGTAAAGTCAGCATCTGAACCTATATTTAAAGCACCTTTCTTAGGATATAAACCATAGTGCTTAGCAGCATTAGTACTTAAAATATCAACTAATTTACTCAAAGTTATCCTACCTTTATTGTATCCTTCACTAACTACCACAGGAACCATAGTCTCAACCCCTGGTATACCTGGGAACGAAGTCCATATATTCATGCCTTCTTTTAACTTCTCACTCTCTATTTCATATGGAGCATGATCTGTAGCTATAAAATCAATACTTCCATCATTTATACCTTTCCAATGCTCTTCATTGTCTTTTTTAGTTCTAAGAGGAGGAGCAATTTTAGCTAAAGGTCCGTATTCTGTCATAGCATCTTGGTAATTTAGAGTTAAATAATGAGGACAAGACTCACTAGTTACATCTATTCCTCTCATCTTAGCATCCTTAACTAACTTAGCACCAATTCCAGTACTCATATGCACTATATGAAGTCTAGCTTTACTAGCTTCTGCAAAACTTATTCCAAGTTCTATAGCTACCTTTTCAGCCAACTCCATTCTAGCTTCAGCCCAAGCTGGTCCATCAATTCTTCCTTCTTCCCTAAACCTATTCACATAGAAATCACACATTGCAAAGTTTTCAGCATGTATTCCTATTGGAAGCCCTGTTTCTGATACTGCCTTAAAGCATTCAAACATTTCAGGATCTGTAACTCTTGGATAAGTTGGAACTGACGGAGTCATATATACCTTAAAAGCTACTACTCCATAATCTGCTTGTTCTTTAACATTATGCATCCATCCTTCTCTAACATCTTCTCCTGTTACTCCTCCCCACATAGCATAATCTACTACTGCTTGTGGACCACATATACTAAGCTTAGTTTCAAGTTGTTCTATACTTCTAACTGAAGGTACTGAACAACAAGGCATATCTATTATAGTTGTAACTCCACCAGTAGCAGCTGCTGCTGTTCCTGTTAAGAAGTTTTCTCTATGTGGAAATCCTTGATACATAAAGTGAGTATGAGAGTCTATGCATCCTGGCATAACTAAGTTTTTATTAGCATCTATAACTTCTTTAGCATCTATAATATTTATATCTTCAACAAACCCTACTATTTTCTCGTCATTTACTAATATATTAGTAAGTACCATTTCGTCTCCTTGAGGTATGTTGGCATTTTTTATAATTAAATCTATCATATTTCCCCCCCTATATCCATTAAATGAGTTTCTAATACTTGCCCATTTCTAAAATCTTCTAGCTGTAAATAATAGTTAAAAGTATCTAATACATAATCAAGCTTTATTGGCCCAACTAATTGACTTCCTGTTACAATTACACCATATCTTTGAGCTTCTCTTTTTACAAATTCAAAAGCTCTGTGTATAGGAGTTTGATAGCAATCTAACAAGTTCATAGAAACTACTACTCCTTCTTTTTCAGGGAACTTTATTCCAACTGCTCTAACTGTACTAAATCCACCACTTGGTCCTCTAAGTGCCTTAGCAATTTTTCTAGCTATATCAACATTTTCAGTCCCAAGGAATATATTATAAGCTGTAAGCCCATTAACTTCTGCACTAGATAATGTAGCTCCAGATTTTTCACTTAATAATCCGTCAATACTTAAATCTGGTTTTCTATTATTGTATTCTTCTTGTCGGCTTTCATCGTCTTTTATTTCTTTTAAAAGATCACGAACTCCCTCGTATTGACCTTTTCTTATATATGCAAATGCCTTTCTTTCTTCTGTACTAGCACTTTCTCCTGCAAAATACACCGGAACTTTACTTTCCTTATGTAATCTTTCACCAATTTCTTTAGATAAAGCTACACATTCTTCTATTGTTATATTTTTAAGTGGGAATATAGGTAGCGTATCTTGTGCTCCTATTCTTGGATGCGTTCCTTTGTGTTCTCTCATATCTATAAGTTCTATAGATTTTTTAGCCATATTAACAAGAGCATCTTTAACGCCTTCCGGCTCTCCTATAAATGTTACTACTGTTCTATTAAAATCTGCTTCTGGTTCATAACTTACTAATTTAACATCTGAATTTCTAACTACATCTACAATAGCTTCTATTACGTCTTTATCCTTTCCGTTGCTAAAATTTGGTACTGCTAATACATATTGTTTCTTCATAAAATTATCTCCTTATCTTTTTTTAATTTAATAAGTAGATAAACTATTAAAACAAGCAAATCTTCATTTATCCAAACTTATGAATCTATACTAACCCTGTAAATTTATCTTTGGTTATTTCTATTTTTATAAATTTTATATTTACGCTTGTTTAATAAATTATATTTTGGAAACTTTGTGAATATAACTTATAAATAAACTTTTTTAAGGAGGTGTTTATATGAGCTTTAAAATAATTGATTTATCTCAAGAAATTTTTCAAGGCATGTCTGTTTTTCCTATGCACCAACCAACATTTATAATGACTAATATGACGCATGAAGAAAACATGAAAAAAACAGGTAGCAAAACATTAGGCTTCTCTGCTAGAAACTTACTTATTAGCGAACATGGTGGTACTCACTGTGATGCTGTATGGGAATATAAACCTAGTGGTGAAACTATAGAAAATATGCCTCTTGATTATTTTTGTGGCAGTGCTATTTGCATAAATTTAAGTCATATCCCCTATAGCAGGTATATAGAAGTTTCGGATATTAAAGATGCTTTAAACAAAGATAATCTTGAGATAAACAAAGGTGACATAGTACTAATGTATACCGCTCACTTTGACAGAAATTTTGGAACTGATAAATGGCAAACAGAGTATTCAGGACTTAGTTATGAAGCAGCTACATATTTAGCTAAATTGGGAGTTGTAAATATAGGTGTTGATGCCCCTGCAATAGATCATCCTGATGATTTAGACTTTTCTGGTCATTTAGTTTGTGGTGAATTCGATATTTCAAACACAGAAAATTTATGCAACTTAGATAAAGTAGTTGGAAAAAGATTTTTATATTTTGGTCTACCTCTTAAAATACGAGGTGGGTCAGGTTCTCCTATAAGAGCAATTGCTCTTTTAGAAAATTAGTATATAATAATCCATTTTAAATTGGGAGGAAATTATTATGAGTAAAAAGAATTCTTCTCAAAAGATTAAAAATAAAACAAACACAGGATTACTTTATAAAATAGAAGATAGACCAAACCTTCAACTTTCTATACTGCTAGGTTTTCAACATATAGTTGCTGCTTTTGGTGGTATTGTTGCAGTTCCTTTAGTAGTAGGTCCTGCTATTGGACTTGATATACATACTACCGCCATGATGGTTAGTGCTGCTATATTTATAGCTGGCATTGCAACTATAATTCAAGCTAGAGGAGTATCTAAGGTTGGATCTAAACTACCATGTATAATGGGTACTGACTTTACATTTGTAGGTCCATCTATAGTCGTTGGTAGTTCTATGGGGCTTGCCGGAATATTTGGAGCTACTATACTAGGTTCTTTTATAGAAATGATTTTAAGTAGATTTATAAAACCACTTATGAAATTTTTCCCACCAGTTGTTACTGGCACTGTTGTTACTTTGATAGGCCTTACTTTAATACCAGTTGCAATGGATTGGTCTGCCGGTGGAGTTGGATCTTCTACCTATGGAAGTATAACTAATATTGGTGTCGCTTTACTTGTTATGATTATTGTCATAAGCTTTAATATTTATGGTAAAGGTATTCTTAGCAGTGCTTCAATATTGATAGGAATGTTTATAGGTTACTTAGTGTGTATTCCTCTAGGACTTGTAGATTTTACTCCTATAAAAGAAGCTAGTTTAATAGGTTTACCTGGTATTCCTTTAGTTTTAGAATATGGTATTAAATTTAGCTTGGTCGGAGTTATTCCTTTTGCTATAGCTTATTTGGTAACTACAATAGAAACCGTTGGTTGTTTAATCGCTATAGGTGAAGCTGCTGAAAAAGAAACTACTAGTGAAGAAATAAGTAGAGGTGTATTAGCTGATGGTGTTGGAAGTTTTCTAGCTGGATTATTTGGTGCTGGTCCTAATACATCGTTCAGTCAAAATGTAGGTCTTATTCCTATAACTAAAGTTGCAAGCCGTCATGTTGTTTTTGTTTCTGGAATTATCATGATGATTCTTGGAATTTTTCCTAAACTAGGTGCTTTGGTTGCTTCTATCCCTAATCCTGTTTTAGGTGGTGCTGGAATTGTAATGTTTGGTGTTGTTGCTGCTAGTGGCATCAAAACTTTAAGTAGAGTTAATATGAGTAATAGAAATTTAATTATAATATCTGTTTCCTTAGCTCTAGGTCTTGGTATAACTACTAGACCTGATTTATTAGCTAATTTACCTGAAGCTTTTAAAATGTTATTTGGTTCAGGTATAAGTACTGGTACTATATCTGCTTTAATTCTTAATTTAGTTTTAAAAGATAAAAGGTAAGTTTATTGTAAAAAACATGGATTTTAAAATACTATGCCAATTAGTATATTTTGAGATCCATGTTTTTATGATTTCAAATATATAATTTAATTATTTTGAAGATAATTTATTTACATATAATTTATACTTTTTTAAATTTATACTTAATAAAATTAAGCACATGAGGATATTTGCTTACTAATATTTACTTTTTTAAATTTAAATGCTATAATAATTAGATACATAATAATACAAACCAATAAAATAAAAGGGGTGATTTAATGGAGTTTACCTACATTAATGAAATCCTTACTCTTAATTTAAACATTGTTGCTACTATAGCACTTGCGTGTTTTTTAATAATATTTGGAAAATTTATTAGAAAACAAATTCCAGTTTTAGACAACCTATGTATACCAGGTCCAGTTATAGGTGGTATATTATTCGCAATTTTAGTATTTGTACTTAAACAATATGATATATTAAACATTGTCTTAGACACTAGTTTACAATCTACATTTATGGTGGCGTTCTTCTCTACTGTAGGTATAGATGCAAGTTTTAAGCTGTTAAAAAAAGGTGGAAAATCAGTATTCATTTACTGGATATTCTGTATAATCCTTATTTTTGCACAAAATATAATAGGTTTATTAGGTGCAATGCTAACAGGACTCGATCCACTAATGGGATTAATGTGTGGAGCTATTTCAATGGGTGGAGGCCATGGTACAAGTGCGACTTTTGGTCCAACTTTAGAATCAATGGGAGTTGTAGGTGCTAATACAATAGGACTTGCCGCTGCTACTTTAGGTCTTATATCAGGCGGATTAGTTGGAGCTCCAACTTCTAAATTTTTAATTGAAAAATATAAGTTAAAACCTAAAAAAGAACCTGTTGTAGATTTCCACGAAGGTATTCCTGATGAAGAAGGTATACACAGTGAAATAGTAGACTCAGATGCATCACTACCAACTGCTTCTAAGATAGATACTTCTCAATTTATAAAACATTTATTTATAATCAGTACTTGTATGACTATTGGTTATGTTGTTAGTGAATTTATAACTACTATTACAGGTTATGTTTTACCTGAATATGTAGGTGGTATATTAGTTGCTATGTTATTTAGAAATGCAAATGATAAATTTAAAGTAGTTGATGTCGACTACTCATACTTTGAACTTTTAGGTAATGTTAGTTTAAAATTATTTTTAACTATGGCTCTTATGAGTATTAAACTTTGGGAATTAAAAACTCTTGGACTGCCAATGTTAATCATAGTTTTAATGCAAGTAGTATTTATAGTGTTATTTACTATATTTGTAATGTTTAAATTATTAGGTAAGGATTATGATGCGGCCGTTATGGTTGGAGGATTTATAGGACATGAACTTGGTGCTACTCCAAACGCATTAGCAAATTTAAATTCAATATGTGGTAGATATGGGTATTCTCAAAGAGCATTTTTCACAATACCTATAGTATGTGCTTTCTTAATAGATTTAGTGGCACTGCCTACTATAATAATGTTTATAAATATGTTATCGTAGTATAAATTTAAATAGGCATATATAACTTAATTTAAGTTGAGAATGTCTATAGATTTGTGTAAATAGATTTATTTATAATTAATATTACTGGAAATTACTGATTCCAGTAATATTTTTTTATTTCTATGGAGTACTAATAATGGTATTCTTTACACTTTTATTATGTGTTTAATTTAGATGGTTATACACTAAATTAAACATTATTTCAAAAAAATTAGATTGTATAGATAATCCTGCTGATAATCAAATAAAGTTGATAAATTAGACCAATTGCTATACCAAGAATCTTTTACAATAGAGTACTTATTGTACCATTTTTTTAAGTATATCTAAATTTTCAAGGGTAGTTTCTTCATTAAATGTCTTATATACACTCCTTAAATCTTTGGTAAACTCTCTTTGCCTTTTGATGATATATATTTAAATGAATTTTTAATTTGATGTACTATACAAGTTTGTATATTAACATCTGGGTAGACTGTTTTTATTGCTTCTGGAAGTCCTTTTAATCCATACAAGCTATTAATATATCATCTAAGCCTCAATTTTTAAGGTCATTACATACTGATAACCAAAACTTTGCTCCTTCAGATTCACCTATCCAAATCCCTAAGATATCTTTTTTACATTGCATATCTAAAGCTATTATTATCATCTCGTACACTCATTCCACATGCATAGAGTCCTATTATTTTTTTATCTAGTTCATTACATACTGTTTCATATTTTTTAACAACCTTAGATTCAAATTGAGATTCTCTGTCTCTTGGAATATCTAATCCAACTTCACCAAAACTACTACTTATTATTTTAGAACTGTATCCATTTCGATAGTTTGTATTATTTGAACCAGATCTTTCATGTTTTTCTCTTCCTAAATGATCTTCCATTGTCTTACACTTTTTTATTTCAGCTTGATAATCTACATCTGGAATAATTAAATCTTTCATTTTTAAAATACCTACATTAAAGTTTTATATGAATATTGTTCCAAATTTACCATTTTTATATTCAATAATTACCTAACTTTTTCTACACTCTTTAACTTCCCATCAAAAATAGTTACAACAATATCAGCCATCTTAGCAATCCTCTCATCGTGAGTAATCATAACCAAAGTCTGCCCAAACTCCTTAACACTCATACAAAGTATATCCATAACCTCTTGACTAGTCTTACTATCTAAATTTCCAGTAGGCTCATCTGCAAATACTATAGAAGGCTTATTCGACAAAGCCCTCGCTATAGCAACCCTCTGCTGCTGTCCTCCAGACAACTCATTAGGAAACTTACCAACCTGTTTCTCTAACCCCAACGCTTTAACAATCTCATCAACATAACTCTTATCCACCTTCTTATGATCCACCGACACAGGCAAAATTATATTATCATAGACATTCACAATAGGAATCAAATTAAAATTCTGAAAAACAAACCCAAACTCTTCAACCCTAACCTTAGACAGCTTATCATCATTTAACTTATATATATCTGCATCTCCTAAATAAACATTCCCCTCAGTAGGCTTATCAAGCCCTGCCATACAATGTAGCAATGTACTCTTACCACTGCCACTCTCCCCAACTATTACAGTAAACTTTCCGCTCTCTATCTCCAAACTAATTCCATTAACAGCCTTAACCGCATTCTCCCCTTTTCCATATATCTTTTTTAAATTATCAACTCTTATGCTCTTCTTCATTTCTCAATCCTCCATAACCTGTTCTAGTCTTCATTTATTCCATCAATTATATCTATCTTATCTATAGATTTTGCTTTCATATATCCTACTAAAAAAGCAAATAAAACCATTATCACCGTAAATATAATCGCTTCTTTTGGAGGCATATATATTTCTTTAATTTTAATATCCATACTAAGCTGATCGATAAATGTTTCTCTGATATATTTAAGATATTTAAAATCCTTTATTCCAATAACAATAGTAGCAATCAAACTCCCTATTAAAGCATAAGTTACAGATTCCCAAACTACTAATTTTTTCAATGATTTCTTGTTTAATCCTACTGCTCTTAATATAGAAAACTCTCTTAAATTATTCTTTATATTTAAACTAATAGTTATATACATATTAAATAATGCTGAAACTAATACCAATAAAAAGACTATCGTTATAAAATTAATTTCAATCTCACGATTATACTCTTCGCTATGGTTAACAATTAGATATTTATTATTTGATTTTATATTGTCTAAAATTTGATTTATAGTTTTATAACTTTCTTCTTTAGCATTAAAGAATATTTCTTGATTATAAAATCCATTAGTTATTTGATTAAAATTATCAAAGTTCATCACTACTCTAGGCCCAGTACGATTTATTTCATAATTTTGGTTATAATCATAATCTAAAATAGCACCAACTCTACATTTTAAATTTTTATGACAATAATTTCCATAAGCATCTATAGTTATTACTTTAAAACTAAGTATATCCCCTAATTTTAAATCTTTTATAACAGATTTATAAACTCCATCCTTTATAGAATAAAAACTATTACATATAGCAACATTTATGTACTCACTCTTTTTATCATTTAAATGTTTTATATCTCCTTCGTTTACAAGTTCCTTTAATTTATCTATATCTTTCATTCCTTCAATTGTCGAGTATAAATTTTGGGTATTTAGATTACTTTCTTCTTCTGGATATTCATCCATATAAGCTTTATTTAATTTTTCATTATTTATTATCAAAATTCCTCTAGCATAATTTTCTACCCTTAAATCTTTTACTCCGTCTATATTCTTAATCTTCAAAATATCTTTGTCACTTACTTTTTCTATACTTTCATTAGTATTAAATTCAGGGCTTATAATATAATCGTATTTATGAGGTGAATATGACGATTGTTTATCCATTTGTTCATGAATATAATCTAAATTAGTAGCAAATCTCTGTATAACCATAATCCCACTAAAAGATATAACTATAACAGAAACTAAAGTTTTTGTTTTTTTCCTAAATAAATTATTCTTTAAAAGAGTTCTTGTAATATTTTTATTAAATCTTGTTTTATATCGTACTTTATCTGTACTATGTATAATATCTATAGGATATTTTCTTAATGATTTTAAAACAGGAATAAATACTGTAATCAATAATACAAGTAAAACGATAGACAAAGCTTTAAATACAATAAAGTATGGTATATTTAATTTAACTTTACTAAAATCACTTATATCAAACATGTTTATAGTTAAAATTGTACTCATAGCATACCTTGCAAATATAATGGAACTTATAAAACCTATAATGGAACCCACTGCAAATAATATAGCAATTTGAATTAAATAAAACTTAATTACATTTTTATTAGACATTCCAATAATTCTTAAATAACCTATTTGTCTTACAAGCTTTGTAAGAATTATATTAAAGAAATTTACTATTGTAAACGCTGCTATGACTGTAATAAATATTTTAGATTGCACTTCATTATTTTCTTGTTGGTCTTTGAAAAGTCTAAGAGTTGCATCTAAGTATTCATTACTCGATATTCCACTTATACTATCTTGTCTTATATCTACACTGCTATCTAATTTTGGATTATAATCTTCTCTTAATTTTGAAAACTTTGCATCTAAGTTATTTGGATTTACACCTTTTAAATTAAATACTGTATCATAATTTAATAGTTCTTTTGGTATTAATTCTTCATCAGTTTTAGCAAATGTGAATAGTTCTACTCCTCCCATTGCTCGTTGATTTCCAGTTGTATAATATAGTTCTTCTTTATTTATAACTCCTACTATTTTATATTTAGTTTTTTTACTGTAAATTTTTTGTTGCCCATTTACTGTATATTCTATTTTATCTATAGCGGAAATACTTTTATTTAATTTATCTTCTTTAGATTTTTCAAATACTTTTTTATCTACAACTATCTCGCCATTATTTTGTGGAAGTCTGCCTGATACAAGCTTATAGTTAAGTGCTTTTAAATAATTTTCATTATATGTATAAAGTTTAGAAGTTAATCCATCACTTGGAATAAACTCGCCTAAATCTTCAACTGTGTTTACGTTGTAAACTCCATCTACTTTTTTTAATCTTTCAATATTTTTTTTATTATTAGTTTTCAATGTACCATCATAATAACCTGCAATCTCTCTAGCCATTTTTATTTGGTTTAACTGTACACTATTTGATCCAATATCAACCCCTAAAATAAGAGTTATTGCAACAACTATACATGCTATTATTGAAATAGATTCTTTTTTATTTTTTCTTAAATATTTTAAAGCTAATTTAAACTCAAACATTCTCTTTTAAATACCTCCTTATGCTAAATTACCCTACATTATTAATTTCAAAAAAACTTGGTGTATACAAAAAAATAAGAGGCCTCTCGTATATGTACAAAGATAACACTCTTATTTTTTTCAATCAATATAACCAGCATAAGTGGTATTTTTTTCGTTCCAACTAGCATGAATAATGTATTATTTTAATCTATTGGTATATAAATATTTATTGTAAATTTGTTTTCTTCATCTATAATTTCTAAATCTCCATTATATTTACTTAAAGAAGATTTTATACTTTTTAGTCCTATTCCATGTAAAAACTTATCTTTTTTACTAGTAATTATTTTCTTATTTTTAATTTTAACTTCGTTATTTTTACTATTTTCACACTTTATTATGTAATAAGATTTGACTATTGTTCCTCTAATATTTATATACCTATTATCTTCAACTTTTTTACAAGCTTCTATAGCATTATCTAAAATATTAGAAAATATAGATGATGTATCTATCATTTCTATAAAATCACATTTTAAGAAATTCATATCGCAAAACAATTCTATATTATTTTTATCGCATAAAAACTTTTTTTCATTTAAAATTATATCTAATATCATATTTTCAGTATTAAAAGTAGTTTTATATCCTCTTAATTCCTCATTTATACTATCTATATATTCATTTA
>NZ_JBOFKN010000192.1:0-2859 GCF_051657365.1 Paraclostridium sp. | reverse complement strand
TATAACCTCCTCCGGTAGCTTATTCCATAAGGGTATCACCCTATTTGAAAAGAAGTTTGTTCGAATCCCACCTTTCGAATGGTTTCTTTGGAGACGAAGACAATGCCCTCTTGTCCGATTGTCAGGTAAGAATGAAAATAGTGTTTCAAACTTAATCCCAGACAATCCTTTCACTATTTTAAATGTTTCGATCAAGTCACCCCTTATTCGTCTACGCTCCAGTGAAAACAAGTTGAGGTCCCGAAGTCTCTGATCGTAAGGCTTACCCTTCTGGCCTTCTATCATTCTGGTCGCAAGTTTTTGCACCTTCTCAAGGTGTTCAATATCCTTGCGCATGTATGGAGACCACGCTTGCACGCAATACTCTAGGTGCGGTCTAACTATGGTCTTATACAAAGGCAGAAAAATATCAGGCTTTCTGCATGAGATTGCAGTACGCACCCTGAATAGCTCCCTTCTAGCCTTATTCGCTACAAACTCACACTGTCTAGCCACCTTGAAGTCATTCGTAATTACCACTCCTAAGTCCTTTACCTCAGATGCCATTCTGTATGACCTAGGTTCACCTTCACCTAGCTCCTCCGTTAAACCCAGAATCTGACATTTTTCCTGGTTCAGTGGTAAATCCCACTTTTTAGACCACTTTTTAACCACCTGTATGTCATATTCAAGATTTATCCCTGCAATTTTTACATCATCAGCAAACATAAATGCTGGGTTTCTGAGACTATCCGTTAAGTCGTTAACGAACAGAAGGAATAAAAGTGGACCCAGCACAGAACCTTGTGGGACACCGCTAGTGATTACAGCAGGTGCAGATATACTGTTGCCCACCTTCACACAGAAGTCCCTTTTAAGAAACTGCGCAATCCATTCCTTAACATCCCCTGCTATTCCGAAGCCCTCCAGTTTCCGCAGCAGTAGCTCATGGCATACTGAATCAAACGCCTTACTGAAGTCCAGATAGCATACCTCAACTTTCATACCAGCATCTAGCCGCCCTGTGACCTCATCAAGGAACGACAACAGGTTTGTTAGACATGACCGCTGTTTAACAAACCCATGTTGTGCAGGGTTTAACAAACTATTTTCCGCCAAGTGCTGACAAATCCTTCCACGTATAATTCGCTCCAGACATTTACATAGAACCGATGTCAGGCTCACTGGTCTATAGTTCGTGGCCTTATTCCTTGAACCACTCTTATGTATAGCTACAACCACAGCTGTTTTCCAGTCCTGTGGTAGTCTTCTTTCTGTTAAAGATGTTTGGTACAGGTACGCAACTGGCCTCGTTAGTATACCTGCTAAAGGTTGAATCACAGCTGGATGTAAGCCATCAGGACCTGCAGCCTTATGCTTATTTAAAGCTGATAATTCCCTAAACACATCATCCTCAGATATGTCGAAACCTTCCATTTTAAGTGTACCTTGATCAACTGCCCTGTCATCCAAGGAAGCTTTATTTGGTCTCCTATGTACACTCTTGAAGAATTCCATAAGAGCATCCGCCTTTTCTTGGTCAGATTCCGCAATAGAACCATTAGATGATTCGATAGTTCCAATGCTCTCTCTTATGTTCTTCTTCGATTGCACATAAGCATAGAATCTCTTAGGATTCAGTTTGACCAGCCGAGCTAGCTCAACTTCATACTCATACTGTGCACGTCTCTGAATAGACTGTGCAGAGTTTCTTGCCCTCTTATATGCTTCCCAGGCACTTAGAGTCCTCGTTCCCCAATAAATTTTCCAGTATTTACTCCGGTTCTTTAAGGCTCTATCTATTTTGGGTTTCCACCAAATAGGCCTATTTCTAGATCTCCTCTGCTTGAGAGGTACTAACTCAGTCGTGAGTTTATAGAGCCCATCCTTTATAGATTTCCATCTTTCTTCCAATGTGGGCTGTTCACCTACCGGTATCCAGTCAACCTCTCTCGCTGCCTCCAACAGTTTTTCAACATTAACCCTGTTGAAATTTCTAATCTGTTGTCTTGCACTCCTTTGAGTGACGATAGGCATTATTAGCTTAAGTACCACATGATCACTTTTACATAGTGGTCCTTCTACTTCAACGGATCTAATATCATTGGCATACCTTGTTATTACTAGATCCAAGGTAGACGCCGTTTGTTCGCCTCGAAATCTAGTGGGTAGTTTAATATGCTGCGTGAATGCATTTAGATGCAACCAGTCCAGCAAAATACATCCTACTGTACCCTCAGGCGAATTCTCATGTTCCCATGATATTTCTGGTACATTAAGGTCCCCAACAATAATAAATCTCCTATTTACTCCAGTAAAAACATGGAAAACCCTCATCAATTCTTCGTCTTCCCAGGCTACTGCTAGAGGAGCCCTATATACACAAAGAACTCCCAGTGGCCTACCACCTCTTATTTGCGTTGAGGTTACTTGGACGTTTGGCGTTACCAGCAACGCTTTACCCTCTCCTTGATTTAAATTGGTTTTAACCAACAGGAGCACCCCACCACCCTTCCTGCCATCCGTCCTATCCTGTCTATAGGCCACATATCCCTGAACTAATTGAGAGGGAACCTGGTGCTCTGGTTGCAACCACGTTTCTGTGATTGCTATCAAATCAACACCGTCAGTTCTTTTCATTAGTTCTGCCCATTTCCCATTTAGACTGCCAGCGTTTGTATACCAAAGGGATATACACGCTTTAGACAGTCCTGGAATTCTCTGTGCTTCACCTACCTGGGTCTTAAGACCCGTGGTCTAACCAAGTTTTTTGGTTCCGGAGCACCCAATCTTGTTAATTTTTCGATCTCCCAAGATAGGCCCCCGCTAGTAGTTACAATTCTCAGCACTGTTTCATTCAGGAGTCCATCATCCTGATCT
>NZ_JBOFKN010000191.1:0-9347 GCF_051657365.1 Paraclostridium sp. | reverse complement strand
ATATTAATCATGAAGTGCTATGTATATAGGAGTATAATTATATATTTAGCACTTCATATAAAAAGTATAATAGTATGTATAAAAAATCTATTATATAAATGAAATATAAGTTAAAGTTGATAAAATACCAGCAAATAACTACTCAATACCAAGCCCAAATTTATAGATTGTTTAAAAATAAATTAAAGTATATAGAAAATAAGTTTTGAAAGCCTAGAAAATTATTTATACATAAAATTAAATAAATAATTATTCAACTATAAATATGGAGGTATAATATGAAATATTCAAAGTTAGTAACATTAGGATTAATAGGAATACTTACATTTGGAGTAGCAGGTTGTACAACTAAAACATCTGATAAAACAACAACTGAGTCAACAACAACAAAAGAAAATATGACTTTAGAGAGTTATAAAGATGAATTCGGTAAAATATATGAAAATAATATAGGTAGACTGGAAAATTACAATAAATATGGAAAAATAGTAGTTGAGGAACCAACTAAAGATTACCCAGGAAATGAAGCTTATGTAACTGAATTAAAAAATGCATACAAGGATAGTGAAGAAAAATTACAACAATTTGTAGATTCTTTAGGAAATGTTAAAACAGAAGATAAAAAGATAAAGGATATGAATGACAAATTAATTGAACAAGGAAATAAGGTTATAAAAGAATTAAAAGAAAGAAGTAAAAAGTTAGAATCAATTCCAACAGATTTGATGCAAAAATCTGAAGTTGAATTTAAAAAAGGATTAAATGATTTACTTAAGGTTGGAAATAATACAAGAACAGATTTTGATAAAATGATAAAAGATGCTCAACATTTTTTAGGAATAAAAACTAAATAATAATTAATATTATAAAATAAAAACAATGAAATTAGGGTACTTATCTATTTTAGTTATATACAAAAATAGATAAGTACCCTAATTTTATTATTTTTTAAAATCAATAATAAACAAAGTTTAAGTATTATTAAAAATAAAATTATATAATTAAGAAAATATAGCATAGAAAATCTAAAGTATCTGTATTTTTATCCGTATAAAAAATGAGGCAAACTATTTGCGATATTAAATAGAAATGTTGAAGGGGAATATAGGTACTATCAAAATTGAAATTTATCTAGATATTGAGATATTAAAAGAAAAGACAAGCTTGCTTATTAAATTGAAAAATTTATTATATGATGTACCCAAAATTATAAAAAATAGGGAGGAATGTATATGAAAAATTTAAGAATAGGTAAAAAGTTAAGTATATCTTTTATGATTTTATTAATGCTTACAGCATTTACAAGTCTTTACACAATATCTAGATTAAAGCAATCAGAAACTTTAAGTCATAAATTATTTACAGGACCATATCAATCGACAACTGAATCTATGGGGATTCGTAGAGATTTAGTTTCTGTTGGAAGAATGCTGGGTAATGCAATTATGGAAAAAGATATTGCACAATATAAAGCTAAGACAATGGATGATTTTGATAGTATTGATAAAAGGATTAAAGTAATCCGAGGTTCTTTTGGAGGAGATGCTAAATTAGTTGATGATCTTGATAAATCTGTAAGTAACCTAAGACAAGAGTGTGAAAAAGTTTTTGCACTTATTGAAAAAGGTGATTACAATGGGGCAATAGAAATAACAAAACCAAATACACCATACTTTAATGCATATAATGAGTGTGTAGAAAATTCAATGATACTTAATGATGAGGCTGAATCTGATGGACAAGCATTTGATAAAGGAATAAAAAAAACATCTGAAAGAGCTACTACAATTTCGATTGTTATTAGTTTGATTACTATAGGTGTAGGGGTTATTGTATGTGTTTATATTACAAAGAGTTTAAAGCAACCTATTGAAAAAATTGAGGAAGCTGCAAATAAAATGGCACTTGGTGAATTTGATATTAGTATAAATTATGAATCAAAAGATGAATTAGGTTCTTTAGCTAATAGTATGCGTCAAATGAGTAATAAAACTAAAGAACTTATAAATGATACAGTAAATGTTTTAGGAGAAGTTTCAGCTGGAAATTTTGATGTTAAACCTGAAATAGAGTATATTGGTATATTTAAAAATATTGAAAAATCAATACTGAAAATAACTAATGATTTAAGTGAAACTATGTCACAAATTAATGTAGCAGCAGAAGAAGTTGGAGCGGCATCGGATCAAGTTGCAAGTGGGTCACAAATGTTATCTCAAGGTGCAACTGAACAAGCTGGTGCAATTGAAGAATTATCTGCAACTATTATAGAGATATCTGACAAAATTAAAGATACAGCAGATAATGCTAAAAAAGCTAATTCATTAACTTTAAATGCAGGACGTCAAGTTAAAGATGGAAATGATCAAATGAAACAAATGGTTAAAGCTATGGAAGAAATTTCATTTACATCTAATGAAATTGGACGAATTATAAAAACTATAGATGATATAGCTTTCCAAACAAACATATTAGCATTAAATGCAGCAGTAGAAGCCGCACGTGCAGGAGCTGCTGGGAAGGGATTTGCAGTTGTTGCAGATGAAGTAAGAAATCTTGCAGCTAAATCAGCAGAAGCAGCTAAAAATACAGCAATGCTTATTGAAAATTCAATAGAAGCTGTTGATAAAGGAACTAAGATTTTAGATAATACTGCGCAATCACTTCAAAAAATAATTAATACGACTAATAAAACTACTATATTGGTTGATGAGATAGCTAAAGCATCAGAGGAAGAATCGAGTGCTATAGCTCAAGTAACATTAGGGGTAGAACAAATTTCAGAAGTAGTACAAACAAATTCTGCAACTTCTGAAGAAAGTGCTGCTGCTAGTGAAGAATTAAGTGGACAAGCACAGATGCTTAAGGTACTTATTGAGAACTTTAAATTAAAAGATATAAATATTTCTCAAAAAAATATAAATTTTAGTAATGATGAAATTAATTATTTTGCTATGAGCGAGAGTGACTAATACTATAACTATAAGTTGTATAGTATAGGTTTTAAAAATGGGAGCTTTTATGCTTCCATTTTCAAAAAAATATTTTGAAACTTTTAAAATAACATATTTAATAACTAAAGGAGATAAAATATGAGCGGAATGGATTCTTTAAATGAATTTTATGTGCACGAAAATATGCAATTATTAGAACAACTAGAAGAAATTCTACTTGTAGGACAATCAGATACTGGCAAACTAGGAAAAGAAGATATTGAAGAAATTTTCAGAGCAATGCACACAATAAAAGGTTCTTCAGCTATGATGGGTTATGATAGTATAACAAAGCTTACACATAGTATAGAAGATGTTTTCGATGAAATACGAAATGGATTGGAACTTTCTAATAGTAAATGGGAAGAAATTGTAGATGTAGTATTGGCGAGTATCGATTTTCTAAAAGAAGAAATGTTAAATGTACAAGATGGATTACTTCCAGAGGCTAGTATAGATGAATTGCATGAAAGAGTTTTAGGATTACTAAAAGATGAGAATGAAGGTAGTGATGAAAATAAAGAACTAGAGATAAAACTACCACAAGACTGTGAAAACACTGTAGATATACAAGTAGAAGGCGAAAGATATTTTCATATAAAAGTTTCATTTGAAAGTGGCTGTGGAATGGAAGGTATTAGAGCGCTTGGTGTAGTAGCTATAGCTGAAAATTTATGCTCTTTTATGAAGACTATACCAGAAGATTTAAGTATTGAGTGTGACGATATTATAATAAATGATGGTTTTATATTATATGTTAAAACAACAAGAGAAAAATATGAACTTGAACAGTGTATTGGAGAAACTATGTTTCTTAAATCACTTGAAGTTACAGAAATTGTAGATGAAGAACAAATACAAACTATATTTGGGATATCAAATTTAAATGATGTATCTGAATCTATAGATGATGAGATAGTAGTTACTAGAGAAGAAGTAAAAGAAGAAGTAAAAGAAGTAAGTAAGGAAGACGCAACTAACAATGTTGATGAAGAAGTAGAAGTAATTAATAAATCATCTAAAAAAGATGTTAAGGTGGAAGATTCTCAAACCCATGTTCATAATAAAAATAGTTATTTAACTGTAAATATAAATAAAGTTGATACATTGATGAATCTAGTCGGCGAAATTGTCACTACAGAGTCTATGGTAGAAAAACAATCACAATTAGAAAATTTTGATCGAGATAATTTTGAAAAACAAGCAAGAAGATTACATCAATTAACAAATGAATTACAAGATGTAGTTATGTCAATTCGTATGGTACCTATATCATCTACTTTTACAAAAATGCAAAGAGTTGTAAGAGATATGAGTAGAAAAACTGGGAAGTCAGTAGATTTAAAATTGATAGGTGAACAAACTGAGGTAGATAAAAATATTTTGGAAAATATTTCAGATCCTCTAATGCATATGATAAGAAACAGTATGGATCATGGAATTGAGACACCAGAAGAACGTAAAAAAACTTCAAAACCAGAAAAGGCTACTATCGTATTGGAAGCAAAAAATACTGGTGGAGATGTTGTAATTGTTATAAAAGATGATGGACGTGGATTAAACAAAGAAAATATTGTAAAAAAAGCAATTGAAAAGGGAATTACAAATAAGAATATTGAAGATATAAGTGATAAAGAGGCTTATAACTTTATATTAGCACCTGGATTCTCTACAAAAGAAGCTGTAAGTGAGTACTCTGGTAGAGGTGTAGGTATGGATGTTGTATATACAAACATTCGAAAGTTAAGAGGTTCTATTACTATAGATAGTGAAAATGGAAAAGGGACTATGATTGTGCTTCGAATTCCGTTAACATTAGCAATAGTAGATGGTATGAAAGTAAAAATTGGAGATGAAATATATATTATTCCATCACTTAATATAAAAGAAGTATTTAGACAGGGTGCATATGATATTGTTAAAAATCCAAATGGAGAAGAACATGGAATTATTAGAGGTAATTGCTATGAAATTAGGAGATTATCAAATCTATTAGAAATGGGTGAATCAAATTCAGATGAAGGCATTATGATTTTAGTTGAGTCTGAAATGGGAAGTGTATGTATCATTGTAGACAGTATTATAGGTCAGCAACAGGTTGTAATAAAACCAGTACCTGCATTATTAACAAAGTTTGAAAAAGTTCATTCTTACATGTCAGGATGTTCTATTTTAGAAGATGGATCTATTAGTTTGATATTTGATGTAAATGCTATTATAAATAAGTAAATGGTATTAACATAGTATTATATAAAAATTTACTGTAGACGATGTTACTAAAATTACTGGAAAATTAATCTGAAGATGTTAAGTAAGACAGTAGATAAGTTAAAAAGGAGATATAGTCTATGGAAAAAAAAAATAAGGTGAAAGTACTGGTGATTGATGATTCTAGTATTTTCAGACGTATTATAGCAAAATACCTTCAGGAAGATCCAGAGTTAGAAATTGTCGGAACTGCAAAAGATCCATATGAAGCTAGGGATCAAATAGTAGAATTTAGACCAGATGTATTAATCTTAGATATTGAAATGCCAGGAATGACTGGAATAGAATTTTTAAAAATATTAATGGATCAATGTCCTATTCCGACTATTGTAATTACTGGTACTGATGGAAGATGTTTTGAGGCTATAAGTGCTGGGGCTGTTGGATTTGTTGAAAAACCAAATGCAAATACTATGAATGATTTTTATGATGAGTTAGCATCTAAAATTAAAGAAGCTTCGGTTGCTAAATTAGATAAGAAGCATCATAATATAAATTCTTCGCAAGTCAATCAATCTGTACATAAAAAGAATAAACTTGATAATATAAATGTAAAAATAAATAGTTATAAAGAAATAATTACTATTGGAGCATCAATGGGTGGTGTAGAAGCTGTTGGAAAGCTTTTAAAACAATTACCATTAGGATTACCAGGGATTGTAATTACGCAACATATGCCACCTGTATTTACTCAAAGATATGCAGAACGTTTAAATAAAGAATGTTTATTAACTGTATCTGAAGGTAAAAATGGAGAAGAAGTTTTAAGTGGACATGCATATATAGCTCCTGGAGGTTTACAAATGGGAGTTGTAAAGAAAAACAATAAGTATTTATTAGAAATTAAAGAAGGCGATAAGGTTAGTGGACATTGTCCTTCAGTAGATTATTTATTCAAATCTATAGCAAAAGTAGCAAAAGAAAATGCTATAGGAGTTATCTTAACAGGTATGGGTTCTGATGGAGCAAAAGGGTTACTTGATATAAAGGAATCTGGAGGTTATACTATTGGCCAAAATAAACATTCTTGCGTTGTTTATGGTATGCCAATGGCTGCTAAAAACATAGGAGCAGTATTAAAAGAAACTTCTTTAGAGATGATTCCAAACGTAATATTAAACCAATTAAAAAGAAGACAATCAACCGTGAAATATAAAGAGTAGATAGAAAGTAGGTATATATGAAATTTGAATGTGATAAATTGAATGTATTTCGTGAAATTAGTAATATAGGATCAGGAAATGCGTCATCTTCATTAGCTATAATGCTAAATGAATTAGTAGATATAGGTATTCCTAAGAGTGATATGGTTAAATTTTCCGATATAACTAATAGTTATGATTCTCCGGAAGAGCTAGTTGTAGGGACTGTTTTACAACTTTCATCAGATATGGAAGGATTCATTATGGTTATAATGAAAGTAGAAGCAGCATTTAACTTGTTATCAAGGATTTCAGGAAAAGAAATTGAATGTGATAGAAATGATTATAAGTCAGTTTGTAAAGAATTGAGTTCAATAGGTGAAATTTGTAATATACTTTGTGGAACATATTTAACGGCAATATCTGATATGACAAATTTAAGTATAGATCCATCTATTCCTTATTTTAGTGTAGATATGGTTATGGCAATTATGAATTTACCTATTTCACTGTATGGGCCTGTTGCTGATTCAATTTTATGTATTGAAACAGACTTTTTCACTACAGATTTAAGTATTGAGGGTAAATATTACTTTATTCCTAAAGTAGATTCATGCACGAAATTATTAACATCATTAGGGTTTACTGAGTAGGAGAATAACTAATGGAAAAGATAACGGTAGGAATTGCTGAATTTAATATTGTAAAGGCACCTAATCAAATTATGACTATTGGTTTGGGATCTTGCTGTGGTGTAATACTTTATGATGAGATAAATAAAATAGCTGGACTAGTTCATATTTTACTTTCGGATTCAAAAGCTGATAAAAATGTAGTAAATAAGGCTAAATATGCAGATACCGGTATTATTTTATTATATCAAGAGATGAAAAAGGCTGGAGCAAACACTAGATTTATAAGAGCGAAGTTAGCTGGTGGTGCACACATGTTTAATTTTAAAAATACAGGAAGTAGCATATTTACTGTAGGAGAAAAAAATGTAAAAGCATGTAAAGAAACATTAGCAAAGTTAAATATTTCTATTGTATCTGAGGATGTACTAGGTTCTTGTGGAAGAACTATTGTTTTTGATCCTACTACCAATAAATTGAGAGTCAAAAGCGTTGGTAAAAACGAAAAAGTTATCTAAAAGGATGGTGTATTATTTGTGAATGCAAATGAGGAAATAATAGAAAATAAACTAGATGATTTGTACATGGTATTTGTTATAAATAATCAAAAATATGCATTGTCATCAAAATATATTATAGAAATTATTGAAATGTTACCTATAACCAAAGTTCCATTTCTTCCTAAGTACATGAAAGGAATTATAAATTTAAGAAGTACTATTATTCCTGTAATGGATGCTAGAATGAGATTTGATATGGAACCAATTGAGTATAATGAGAGAACCTGTATTATTATAATTGAAAATAAATTAGATAAAATTGGATTAATAGTTGATGCTGTAAATGAAGTTATTCATATATGTTCTGATAAAAGTATGAAAATGAATTCAAGTAAAGACGAAGATAAGCAAAATTTCATAGAAGGTGTAAGTGAAATAAATAATGAAATTCAGCTAATACTAGACTGCGATTCATTAATGGAAATTGTAGAGGATATGAATAATGAAATTAACGAATAAAGACTTTGTACAATTAAAAACTTTTATGTATAATAATTATGGGATAAATCTTGAAAATAAAAGAACATTAATAGAAACAAGATTAGTATTAATGGTAAAGCGATTAGGATTTGAAGATTTTAAAAGTTATATAGATAATTTAATGCAAGATAAAACAGGAGAACAAGCAGCTGTTTTAGTAGAAAAGTTAACTACTAATTTTACATATTTTATGCGTGAAGAACAACATTTTGAATTTTTAAAAGATGAAGTTTTAATACCTCATTTTAAAAAACCAAAAATTGGAGGATTGAAGATTTGGTCTGCAGCCTCATCTACAGGAGAAGAGCCGTATTGCATTGCTATGTTAGTAGCATCTATTTTTGGAAAAAACTCAAAATTGAAAGTTTCTATAACAGCATCAGACATTTCTAATAATGTATTGAAACAAGCGAAAAATGGTATTTATTCAGAAGATAAAATATCAAAATTACCTCAAGTATGGGTTAAAAACTTCTTTCAAAAAATAAATGACAAAAATTATGGAATTGTTGAAAGTATAAAAAGTTTAGTAGATTTTAAATACTTTAACTTAAATAATTATATCGGATGGGATAAATCTAAGTACGATGTAATTTTTTGTAGAAATGTCATGATTTACTTTGATAATCCTACAAAGCAGAAATTATCTAAGAGGTTGTATGAGTCACTTAAGCCTGGTGGATATTTAATAATTGGAATGTCTGAAAATTTATCAAATTTAGACACTGATTTTGAACGAGTTAAACCATCAGTATACAGAAAAAGATTATAATTGATATAAATGGAGGAAATATTATGAAAAGAGTATTAATAGTTGATGATGCAGCATTTATGCGTATGTCTATTAGAAACATGCTTATGAACCATGAATTTGAGATAGTTGGTGAGGCAGAAAATGGAGTTATGGCAATTGAAAAATACAAAGAGTTACAACCAGATATTGTAACAATGGATATTACTATGCCAGAGATGGATGGATTACAAGCCTTAAGAGAAATAAAGAAAATAGATCCAGGAGCATCAATTGTAATGGTATCAGCATTAGGGCAAGAAGCTAGAATGAAAGAAGCGATTATATATGGAGCTAAAGGATTTATTGTAAAGCCTTTTAAAGAAGAGATAATTGTATCAGCTTTATCTAAGTTGTAAGTTATAAACATAAAAATTTAAATTTAAGTTAATATTAGATATCATAAAAGGAAATTGATTTTATAATTTTCTTTTATGATATAATCAAATCACGTATATTAATATAAAATTAAATAAACCTTA
>NZ_JBOFKN010000190.1:0-8988 GCF_051657365.1 Paraclostridium sp. | reverse complement strand
TTGTTTAAATACCACACTCTTGGATCTTCTCTTTAAGCTCAGGTATTGTATTACAATAAAATAGTATATTTTCATAAGTTAAAGGTGTCATAATCTCTTCAGAAAGATGATTCTTAACTCCTGCTTCAGATGAGCAATTAAAAATATAGTCATATTTTGCCCAACCGTGATTTGTGATTCCAATGATAAACTCTTCCTCTATATCCCAAGTTCCCCCATGAGTTGTTCGAGTACTTACTTCTCTTCTATAAAAAGGAAGTATCTTTTTTCCAAAATGATCAAAAACTTTAGGAATTTCGCTATTAGAAAGATTTTCAGAAATAGTTTTAATTTTTTTTAACATAATTTATTATTCCCTCCCCCGGTAAGTGTTATAAATATTTTAGCATAAAAAAAAGGGTTTTTCTATAATTTAGGAAGAAAAATAGTTGTTTTTTGATACAATTTTTAAAACGTATCTTAAAAATGTACACAATTTAAATTAATTTTGAGATATAAAAAGTTTGAATTTGTTGGATAGCAATTTAAAAGAAAATTTTGGCAAGATAATATTTGTAATTGAAAAATTAAAAATATATGAAATATGTAAAAAATGTAAAATTAAATAATAAAAAACTTAGATTTTTAGTAGTTTTAAAATGTGGAATTTTTTTAGCAACACTAGAGTTTGGATAAAATATTTCTTTAATATAAATATTTTAATAAATAAAATTTTAAAAATAATTAAGACAGTATAATCCCCTTAAGATTTTAGATAATAGAGATTATACGTCTCTTTTTTACAATCTCTCTACTTTGAGGGGATTATATTAATTTTATTCTTTTTTTATAATATCTTTGGTTTTTTTCAAGTCTAGTTTTAAAATCTTTGAAATAGAATTGGACAATTTATCAAAATCATTTGTAATCAGAAGATTATTGGATAACAATTCTTTTAATAATTCTATCTTAGGATTTGATAAATTTTCTTTGAAAAAAAGATCTAAAGAATTATTATTTCTGACCGTTACTATATCAGGATCAATCCCTGGAGGTGTTACTTTGAATTTATTATTACTTTTCTGCAATGTATTATTTAAAAGTTGAAATTCTCGTAATTTTTGGATATTAATTTTGTCAACTAAAAGATTATCATTAATTCCTCCTTTTAGACATCCTAAAATCATACTTTCTTTTTTTGTAGGTTGCATGATTTCACAATCACCATAAATAGAAGTATTACTTTGAGCAACATAGACATGTAAATCTCTACAAGTGGATTCTAAAATATTTTTAAAGTAGTGAAGATCTCTATTAAAAACAGAGGCTATTAATAAATCAATATAATTTTTTAATTTACTTCTTCCTTCAATATCAGATAATTCAAAACAATTAAAATTTGAAAAGTGAATACCTTCCCATGAAAAAATATCATACTTTATTGGAAAAGGTTTAGGAATCGAAAAGTTTTTGCCTTCGATAAAATCTTTTTCACCTGGAGCGTAGTGGTTTTTTAGTCTGATTTTTATAAATGAAGATTTGTAATTATTAGTTGAAAAAGGCAATGTTGTAAATAAATAATTATAAGCATATTTTTTGCACGAATCCTTGTATTTTATACTAGGACAATGGATATGCTCAAGGCCGCCAGTAATCAAAATTTGGTTTTTTCTCGAGAACTCATTAATAAATTTTAACCATTGAAAAGGGATAGATACTTCAGGAAAAATTAAAATGTTAACGTTATGTTTTTTGCTTAAATTAAGAATATCCATAATACGCTCTTTTTTATTAAACGATAGATTGTAATTTCCATCAAGAACATTAAACACTTTTTGATCATCAATAAGCAAACTTGCAATCCCTATAGTTGCTTCTTTAAGTTCTTTTTTATCATTAGATTTAACTTTATATAAGTGAAGATTATTATATTCTACATCACAGATATTATTTTTAAATACTTCAATTTCTTTTTCTTGGTTTTTTCTTTTAAAATTAAGAGTGAATTTTTCTTTACTAATATCTAAATAATCAAAATTTTTATCATGATTAAGGATATGTCTCTTGATATAAAATATATTTAATTCATCTAAGTGAATAAAACGAGGAGATAATTTTAATTTTTGATCGCAGAGATTAAAATTTTCAAAATTATCAGGATTTTTTTCAAAATCAAAGTATCTAGCTTCAAAAAAATTAAAATTTAAATAAATTTCTTTAGTTAAAGGGAGATAGCTTAGAAGAGGATAATGTATCATTTTTTGTTTTAACATATTTGAATTAAAAATTTTAAATAAAGTTCCTTCTAAGTCATCATCTTTAAAAATAGATTTAAATTCAAAAGTAAAATTTTTTAAAAGTTTTGGGTTAAGACTTAGAGCAAAAAAGAAAGAATTATTTAGGTATTCTTTTAAATGGATATAATTAATATGACGCTTATTAGAGGGGACATTTTGAGTTAATTTACTTAGATAAGTATTGATTTTTTTATAGAAATTTTCAATTTCTTTTGTATCTTCTATCATTACTAAAAAAATAAAAATTTTTTCAAAGTAAACAGAATATTTGATAATATTTTCTTCTCCAAAGAAATCAAGTAAATCTTTAGTATTCTTTTTAATATGAGAAATATTTTCATTTTTATTTATTCCTGAAAAAATAGTTAAAATTTTAGCTAAGTAAACAGAAACATCATACTTTTTAATTTTAGTATCTTCATGCTCTTCAGAGAAAATTTTTCTATATAAATCTTCAATATTTTTTTCATTTGGTAAAAATGTAAAGGTACTGGCTCTTTCCAAGAAGCTATTTTCAATTTTTAGTATCTCAACTTTTTTATTTTCATTAGTTAAGAATATAGTTTTATGTTTTGTGTTTTCAATTAGAAGTTCTTGACTGAAACATTTTTCTAAGCCAATATTGTCGATAAAAGTTTCTTCTATAAGAGGAGCTAGCTTTTCTTTTAAATAATTTTTCTTGGATATAAACTTTCTAGGATCATATTCTTTAAAAACAATAAAGAGATCGTCTACATACCTTCCATAATAAGACGGATTTAATTTTAGGATATTTTCATCCAATTCTTTTAGATAAATATTAGCGAGAATATGAGAACTATATAGACCAATGGGAAGAATATGTTTTTCTCGGTTTTCATTCATATCTTCTGAAACAAGAAGATCATATTGTTTATTTATATTTAGAATTATTTTTGTTAGATAATTATCTGAAATATTTTCAAAAATACTTTCCATTTTTGACTTCAATATTTCGTGACTTATACTATAGTAAAATCTTTTTAGATCTAAACTTATTAAAACAGCATTTTCATTATCAGTAAGAGCAATTTCTTTAGCTTTTTTTATTCCATTATTTTTCCAAGCTTGATATTGTGTTATATATCTTTTAAAAGGATGTTTTGTATCTAAGATATCATTAGTAAAATTTAATCTATATCCATAAGAGTATCTTTGTACTGTTTTATCAAATTTATATCCAACTTTAAAAATCCATAATATAGATAAAATATGTAAAGTGATATCACAATCAATTATATAATTGTACTGTAAGGTTAGAGTAGTATCATCTGCTAATAAAATATCGTTAATTTTTTGTATTTTATCTTCGCTTAATAAATTTTTATCAGATGGAGAAATAATATTTAAAATATCTAAATCTTTAGAATTATCATTTAATTTTTTTATAACTTTTTTAAAATTAAGAGAATTAATTAAACTGTCAAATGTATCACCATTATTCAAAAGATTTTCTAAAGTATAAAAAAAGGATGATCGACTTTCTTCTGATGTAAAATTATTTTTATTCTCGAAATCTGCTAATTGCATTTTTAAATGAAGTAAGACATTATTTTCATAATAAATTAATTCTTTAAACGTGAGATATGCTAACTCAATTTCTTTAGCTTTAAAAGCCATAAAAACCCCTCCCAAAATTACTAGTATTGATAATATAATAATACAATAATAAATATAAAACAACACAATTTTTTAATAAAAAATAAAATTTAAAAATATTAAAATAAATATACTCTGTGTATAAAAGTAAATAAAGAAAAAGAGCCTTTAAAGGGCTCTTTTCAATCTTTAAAGGTCATTCTAAGTCCAAAGAATTTATAACGCCTTATGTATTCTATGTTTATAAGTAATATTAAATTATTCCCATTCAACTTTAAAAAAAATTATTCACTTTTAAACCTATTGATTTTATTAGGGTTTTGATAGGTCAAAAATTTAAAAATAGGTATTTTTTACTGTTTTTTTAATAAAATGGGTGCATTTTGGGTGCAGCTACTTTATTTATGCTTTACTTTTTTCAATACATTTAAAATAATTTTGATGGTATTACAACGTAGATTTATTTATTTTCTAATCTTTGAATTCTTCTTAAAAATTTATTTATAGATTCAATTTTTCACTAATAGTATTTTGAATATTAGAAACAACTTTGAAACTTATTTCATTTAATAGAGATAACAAGTTCTTTTAAGTTTAAATTTTTATTTTTAAGTGATTAAACGACTTCCTTTTTGTATTTTATAAAATATTCTTTATTTTTAATTAGCAGTAATAAATGCCTTCTAATATTATTTAAATTAGAGTAAATATATGATATAATATAAATTTATACCACTTATTCTGCAAGCCTTGAAAAGAATTATGAGAAATTTATTTTTTTGATAATTAGTTGTCGATTTTCTTTATCAAGTGTTAAACTACCCTCTCTTTTTTCTTTAATTTTCTAAGCTAAAGAGTAAGTATAACTATAAAGTAATCAAAGGGGAGACGAATTGCTAAAAATAAATGAAATAGAAGCAATAATAGGAAAAGAATGGGAAAATTATAAAAAAAAATTAGATAAAGATAATTTATATTCAAGATTAAAAAAAATATTTGAATTAAAAAATGTAGAGTATAAAATAACAGAGTCTAAATTTGGAAGAACATTATATCAAGAAGTAATAGAAATTGAAATCGATACTAGAAAATATATACTTCCTAGCATCATATTAGCGAATAAAACAATAACTGATTTATGTAAAGAAAATTATGAATATTCTTTTTATTTAAATGGAAAATTTCTACCAAGAAGTATTTCTTATGGGAAAATAAATGAGCTATATATAGATTGCGTAAAAACAAATAATTATGATGCGTATTTTAAATATTTAGATGAGTTTTACAATATAGATAATTTATCAATAATTATAGAAAGAACAGTAGTTGAGAATAAAGATTTTATCGAGTATAAAGAGATTATAGATGAATCAATTTCAATGTATTTAAAAGAATATTATTTTAGTGCTATTTCATTATTAATTCCATGTATTGAAGGTATTTTAAGAAAGATAATAAATACACACCTCAAAGAAGAAGATTATTACAAAGAAAAAGATTATCTAGCAAAGGCATTGAATGTAATATTAGATTCTTGGGGTGAAATTATATATCCAAAAGAAAAGTTTTGGTTTCCAAAAGAAATATTTGAAAGTAAAAAATATTTATATATGTTTGATTTACTTCCTATTATGACACATGGGTTATTTGCTTATTTGGAAGATTTCTTTTATGGAAATATAGAAAAATTTAAAAAAAAATATAATAATGAAACTTTAAATAGACATTCTATAGTTCATGGGTATTCTACAAATTATGGAACTAAAAATAATTGGTTATTATTATTTGGAATCTTAGATTCTTTATTACTTGTAAGTAGAAAATTTGAAATATTTCGACCTTCACATAGCTTTTTTTCTATGTTAAAAGGACAAGAGTATAGAATGAAAAAAAATATAATAAGAGATTATGAAAAAATATATTTATTTAATAAAGAAGAAGAGATACTAAAAATAAGTAAAAATATAAAAGAAGCAATAGTAGCAGGAATAATAAAAATGAAGAATAACAGTAAGAATGATTCATTTTTAAAAGAAAATAATAGATATTCTTTAACTAATTACATTGAAAAAGAAATAAAAGTAAAGGTCCCAATTTTTAATTGGATAGCATTAATATTAAAATACAATCAAGAAGAAGATAGTATCTATTTAAATAACGAAAACGAGTTTGCTATAAACAGAGAAAAAAAGAAACTTTTTAAAATTATATTTGACGAAAATAAAATAAAAAATGACTCATATATTTATTTTTATATTAATTTAGAAAAAGAAGATATAAAAACTATTTTATAGAATTATTAATTAGAAAAAATTTTATTAATAAAAAAATAAAAGGAAATAATTGATTTTCATATAGAATATGAGTATTATATAATATAAACACATGGAGAAAGAGAAGTGATGATGATATGATATTAACAGATAAGGAAATAAGAACACTAACATTGAACTTTGAAAAAGTAGGGTTACAAAAACCTTTAATAGAAGATTTTTCAGAATCGAGCTTAGAAGGAGCAACTTATGATATTTCTATGTCAGATGTAATTCATATTATAAAAAAAGGAATGGTTTTAGATTTAAAAAATCAAGCAGCAATAGAACAAAGTTATGAAAAAATCATAGTTGATTCAAGTGGATATATAATGGCTCCAGGCGAATATATATTAGTTGGAATTGAAGAAGGAATCAACTTGCCAGATGATTTAATATGTGAAGTAATACCGAAGACAAAATTGACTAGAGCAGGATTGATTTTAAGTAATCAATTTTGTAATCCTTCATACAGTGGTTATCTTCAATTAGGATTGAAAAATATAAATACTAATCCTATAATTATTTATCCAAAAATGAAAATTGGACAATATTTATTTACAAAATTAATCTCAACACCAACAGAAGATAAGTTATATCGTAATAAAAAAAACGCTTCCTATAATGATGAGTTAAAAACTGAGTTTAGAGGAGCTATTTTTGATAAAGAATTAAAAGATGAAGCAATATTAAAGCTCTCAGAATTATTTTGTAAAAAAAAAGGTGGATTGAATGAGTAATATATTAGAATGTAAGAGCTTAGATGATATAGCAAACCAAATTGTAGAATTAGGATATCCTACGGAGAAGCCAGAATTAAAACAAGCAATGACAATTGTACTTAAAGAAGAAATTGAAAAGATGTTAACTACACAAGAAAAGATAAAAATAAGAGAACAAGTTGAAAAAGAATTTTATGAAGAAAAAGAGCAAGAGAAAATTAAAACTTTAAAAATTTTAATATTTGAAGTTCTATTTTTATCACTTATAGTAGGACTTTTAGTAAATCAAATAACAGATATAATAACTTATATAAAAACAGATGGCTTCAATCAATATAAAATAGTTATTACATTAGGAGCAATAATATTATCAATAGGAATTATATACGCCATGGTTTTATATAAATTTCTTGTAACAGCTTCAAATATAACAAAAAACAAAAAATAAAAAAGGAGATTACACCGATTTAATCTCCTTTTTTTATTAATTTTTTTAACAACTCCATCATTTCCTTATTGCTATTAGGAAATAGATGAGAGTAAGTATTTAAGGTTGTTTCAACCTTTTCGTGTCCTAATCTTCTAGCTATAGTTAGAGGATTAACACCCAAATGAATAAGTAAGGATGCATGTGAATGTCTAAGATCATGTATCCTTATTTTTTTTACTCCAGCAATTTCTGAATATTTTCTCATTGCATGGTCATACATATATTTTGTATGAGGAATTAATCTTGTACTAGGTTTTGGTTTATAAAGTGTCTTTAAATAATCTTTTAATACAGAAGTTAGCTGAGAGGGCATTTCAAGAATTCTTTTACTTTTAGGAGTTTTGGGTTCAGTAATTATATCCTCTTTTTTTAATCTTTGATAAGACTTATTAAAGATTTAAAGTCTCATTTTCAAAATCTATATCTTTTATTTCAAGAGCTAGAAGCTCTCCAACTCTAAGACCACACCAGAACAAAATATTAAATCCTGCATAAGCAGCAGGGTGATCTTTAAGAGTTTCAATAAATAATTTAAATTTTTCTGGAGTTCAGATATTCATTTCCTCAGCATGTTTCTTTCCAATACTTCCAGCTTTATGGCAAGGGTTTTCTTGTAATGAATGAAACTTAATAGCATAGTTAAAAATAGCTGTAAGTTGATTATGAATAGTTTTAATATGGGTTTGACTATATGGATTTCCACTACTTGGGTTTATAGCTTTTAAAAGTTCATTTTGCCATTTTCTAACGATAACTGGAGTAATATCATTAAGTTTTATATTTTTAAAAAATGGCAAAATTTTCATTTCAATTATATATTTTTTGTTTATAATAGTATGTTCTCTTAATCTATGACTTAAATCATCTATATAAAGTTCATATAGACTTTTAAATGTCATAGTTACTTCAAATTTATATTTAGATAAAACCTCTCTTAAAAGTTCTTAGTCTATTTCCTTGATAATCTACATAATAGAAACGGGACACCCAAGTCCCGTTCTTATCCTTAGTTGCAGGCATAATTAATCTCCTTTCTCTATTCCAAATCTCTCTAACAAATAAAGTTTATTAACTCTACCTCTAATTATTTGATAAGTTTTACCATTTCCAACATTGCAAAGTTTTGTAGCTTCTTCAAAACTGCTATCATAGTAGACATAACAATCCTCCTAATTATAATTTGTAAATTTAAAATTGTATTTAATAACTACTTATTCAATAAATTTTATAAAGTTTTTATAATTAACATACTTCTTAGTTTCTTTTTGGATTAGAGGTTCTATTTTATATTCATTTTCTAAATCTATTATTATATGCTTAGTAATAAAGTAGAAAAATAATAATACTCTAAAGCAACTAAAAAAACACCTTGAAAACCATTGGTAATCAAGGTGTTTTATATTTATAAAATTATTCCCACTCTATTGTAGCAGGTGGCTTAGATGAGATATCGTAAGTTAATCTGTTGATTCCCTTAACCTCATTTATGATTCTATTAGAAACTTTATCTAAGAACTCATATGGTAATCTAGACCATGTAGCAGTCATAAAGTCAATAGTGTTAGCTGATC
>NZ_JBOFKN010000189.1:0-1093 GCF_051657365.1 Paraclostridium sp. | reverse complement strand
CGCAAGGCAGCGGTGCGAATTACGGTAATCGCGTCCGTTGGGAGCCGGTGACCAATATGCTGGTTCATACGCCTTTCGGAGAGGAAGTTCTCGTCCAGGGTGCCCAATACACCCAACTGGGAGCCGGTGACCGAAGCGTCGGTTCATTCGCCTTTGAGATGGGGCCAACCATCAAGGATACCCAGTGTACCCTGCGTCCGCACAGCAGCCGGTGGGCACCGAAGATACGATATGATGGTGCCTCTTACGCCTTCCGTGGGTGGTGTGGTGGTAAGTGACTCTATGGCCAGTCACGCAGGCCTTGACGCAACACCGTCATCGGGCATGTGCGGTTTTTTATAGGGAGATGAGCCACCAACTCAAAACCCGCCGCGCCCTGGTAGTGATGCCGCTGCCTGTCCACGGCTGCTTATTTTTCCCGAAGGAATTATTCACAGCTATCCTTTATACAAAGGACATCCCCCTATCCGCAACCTGGGGACGCGCCCGGTGGCATGCAGCTCTGCCTCCCAGATACCAGTTGGTACCCGGGAACGGGTCTCAACAGCAGTTTGGGATGTCAATTGTGAGAGTCCTTCTGAATCAGAGGTGCAGCAGGAGCTGTGTCGCCTTAAACGTGACTAAGTACCTGGCTCAGCCGGGCTGTTCCCAGATTTATTCAAGGACGGGGGCAATGCACTCGTAAGTAGTTTAACCGAACTACTACGAACAATCTGGAATTCAAATACAGTTCCGGACGATTGTTGCCTGTCGACAATCATTCCAGATTTCAAGAAACGCGCTCACCGTGGCATTAGCCTGGTTCCAATTGCCTCGTAGGTGCTGACTGGGATAATTTTACATAGACTTACTGGACCTCGAGAAAATCAAATACGTGAGAACCAGGCAGGCTTTCGACCAGGTAGAGGATGTATTGACCATATTTTTACTCTCCGTCAACTGTTGGAATTGCGTCACACTTTCCGACAGCCCACCATCGTTGTTTTTCTTGACCTTAAGACAGCCTTTGACTCGGTGGATAGGTCTGCTCTTTGGTGTAGCCTATTAACTAAAGGTGTGCCAAGAAAATCTGTTTCATTACTTCAATCCCTTT
>NZ_JBOFKN010000188.1:0-20241 GCF_051657365.1 Paraclostridium sp. | reverse complement strand
TTCTAAGGTCATTAACTTTACATAAAATAAATAAAAACGAAAATTTAAAGATTCCTTCCATTTTTATAAATATACTTATTTAACTTACTAAATATTATAATTTATCCTCTTGATACTGCAATTACAAAAAGAATAATTGAGAATAATATATATGTTGGTACTATTAAGCAATAATGAATCACCAACTTAAACTTTTTATTTATTACCCAATATATTGCTGATAATAAGCAATATATTAAAAATATACCGGCTACTATTCGTGAACTTGTATATAGAAAAAAGCATCCATATTGCATAGATAACATAGGTGCATATAGGAAAAATATAGTTATAACTCCTCCTATAATCCAATTTATTAGTTTTAAATATTTACTCATTTACACATTCACTCCATTTGAATTTTTTAAATACTAGTGAAAATTATATAAAAATACAAATAAAAAGTATTGAAATTGGATTAACATAGATTTATTTGGGAGTAAAATATAAAAAATCATGTATTATACAAAACTATTTAAAATTTAGCAGTAAAAATTACACTAAAGAAAATTTATTGACAATAAAACTTGTCAAAGGAGCCGCGTAAATACAAAGATAAAAATAACGAGTTTATTAAAATCGATTATAAGCTTTTTAAAAACGTTCAACTGATAAATTGTCGTGAATAGTAAATAAATACCTTTAAAATGTCATATATTAGCTTTCACGATATCGTAAAGTCCTACCAGTACATATCTATTTCAGATTTATGCTTAATATCATTTTCTTCTTCAAGTTTGTACTCCACAATCTTATTATCTAAAGTTCCCTTGAAAAATTTATAAGAACTAGCTTTGATCTGATCCATATCATCTCTATCTAGGGTTATCATAACTGCATCATTGAAAGCTTTATTCATATATTCATTTTTAAAATCAATACTTGTAAAGTCCATCTTGAAACTTCTTAAAGTTCCCCTAGTAAATACAGATTCATCTGGAACATAAACTTCACTTTTAACTGCTTTTGTATTTGTAGCTATTTCACTAGATGATATATCTTCTATAACTTTGGGAACTAGCTCTTTAACTTCCATATCAAAATACTTTCTCTTATCCATATCCTCAACATCAAAAATTATAGAGTTTACTCTACGACCAACCTTACTTTCCTTAAAATCAATATTAAAAAGTCCGGTTTCGTTAAGTTCTTTTACTCCTGGAGTAATGATACGCCTTTTGAAATTTGAATATTCTGTGTACTTATCTTCTAACATCATATAGTTTTTTATATCCTCAACTGTATACTCGATACTTTTTTTAGTACCACTCCATAACCTTAATAGTTCATAAAGTCTCTGAGCTGATATACTTTTTAAACTTAGCCATACATTTAAGTTAACAGGTGTATATCCAGTATCAAGATATGATATAAGTAAGTTAAAAACTCTTTCAGAAACCTCTATCTTAAAACAATTACTTTCTTTTAGGTATGTATATCCATTTATTAAGTTGTACTTTCCCCAATCTCCAACTTTCCCATCTTCAGTGTATTCTTCAAAATATATGTGTTTGTCCAGTATAGAGTCTAGCGTTGATGTAATTCCTTTTACAAATCCTAAGTTTCTATTATCAGATAACTTACCTAGGTCTTCATTTTTTATTGTACAAAACATTTTACCATCTTTGCTTTTTTGTAAGCTGTAAAGTATGTACATAAATACTCTACATTCCATTAATGTAAGGTTATATCTTGATTTAACAAGGGTATTACTCTTCATTAATACCTCGACTTTATCTGTTTGGCTCAAATAAAACACCTCTCTTTATACTATTAATGGTACAAATTAATACTAACCATGTCAACAATATTAATTTGTACGATTTTATTATGTATAATCAATTTTTGTACGTTCTTATATGTAAACTTAATTTAAAACGTACAAATTAATACTAAAATTAATGTAAATACGTATTAATTTGTACATATTCAGTATTAATTTGTACGTCTACAGTATTAAAAAGTCCGGGTTAAATATTAATTTGTACCTGGTTAGTATTAATTTGTACCGCCACAGTATTAATTTGTCCGTTTTAAAGAGCTACACAATACTAATTTCAAGGGGTATAGGTATGTCTAAATACTTTAAATACTCTTAAATAAATCTTTTTAAATACAGTAAAGACTAGTAAAGGTTACTTTTCTGTACTAAACTGATCTTTTTTATAAATAAAATAAATACTAAATCTAAAATCACAATTTAAATTCATTTCATATATTATATTAAGTTGTAAATAAAGCTGTTGTAGCTAATAAATGAACAGATAAAAGGGATGTCCCCCCTTATATGATGTATTAAACTTTGATGGAAATTGATATATTGTAAATATAATTGTTGATATGTTAGAGTTATATGAAAAATTGATTTAAAGTTTAGATATTTTGTGTATGTGAATTAAATTCAGGCAATAGATCACAAAAAAGAGTGTTAATCGAAATAATTTTCAATTAACACTCTTTTTTATTTAAAAATATATATTATTTTATTGTTCTAAAAACATTTTTATATCATCTTCAACATTAGTTATACCACCAATTCCAAAGTTTTCAACTAAAACGTTAACTACATTTGGTGATAAAAACGCTGGCAGAGTAGGTCCTAAGTGAATATTTTTAACACCCAAGTAAAGTAATGATAGTAATACTATTACAGCTTTTTGCTCATACCATGCTATATTAAATGATATTGGTAAATCATTTATATCTTCTAATTCAAACACTTCTTTAAGTTTTAAAGCTATTAATGCTAATGAATATGAATCATTACATTGTCCTGCATCTAAAACTCTAGGTATTCCATTTATATCTCCTAATTGTAACTTATTATATTTATATTTTGCACATCCTGCTGTTAAAATTACAGTATCCTTTGGTATAGCTTTAGCAAAATCAGTGTAATAATTTCTTGATTTAGCTCTTCCGTCACATCCACCCATAACAAAGAATCTTTTTATTGCTCCAGTTTTTATTGCATCTACAATTTTATCTGCAAGTGCGAATACTTGATTATGTGCAAATCCACCTATTATCTCGCCTTTTTCTATTTGCTTAGGAGCTATACATTTTTTAGCTTGTTCTATTATTATAGAAAAATCCTTATCTGACTCTGAATTACCTTTTATATGAGTGCATCCAGCAAATCCAGATGCTCCAGTTGTATAAAGTCTATCCTTGTAACTATCTTTTGGTGGTACTATACAGTTTGTAGTCATTAATATTGGGCCATTAAAACTTTCAAATTCTTCTTTTTGTTTCCACCAAGCATTTCCATAGTTTCCTACAAAGTGAGAATATTTTTTAAATGCTGGGTAATAATGAGCTGGCAACATTTCTGAATGAGTGTATACATCTACTCCAGTTCCTTCAGTTTGTTTTAATAATAATTCTAAATCTTTTAAATCATGTCCTGATACTAATATTCCTGGATTATTTCTAACACCTATATTAACCTTAGTTATCTCTGGATGTCCATATGTTCCAGTGTTTGCACTATCAAGTAAAGCCATTCCATCTACTCCAACTTTACCAGTTTCTAATGTTAATGCTATTAGTTGCTCAATTGTAAGAGTATCATCTAAAGTCTTGGCCAATGCACTTTGCATAAATGCATTTACTTCTTCATTGTCATACCCTAAAGCATTAGCATGTTTTACATAAGCTGACAGACCTTTTAATCCATATATTATAAGTTCTCTTAAACTTCTTATATCTTCATCTTTTGTAGCTAAAACTCCTACTTTTGTAGATTTTTCATCTAATACCGAGTCTATTGATACTTGATCTTTTACAAATATAGCATCTTTTATCTTTTGTAATAATCCAACTTTAACATCTATTTCTAATTTATTTGAAGCATTCCATAAAGCTGCTTCTGATAAATTTTCTTTGTTTTTTAATGTAGATAATAATCTTTCTTTCGTTTTTAAAGTTTCTTTTACTCTCTCGTAAAATACTTCATCATCAAAGTTTGCATTAGTTATTGTTGTAAATAAGTTGATAGTTACTAAGTTATTAACCTCAGGATCAATTAAATTTCCTTCTTCTCTAAGTCTAGTAGTAACCTCTGATAATCCTTTAGTTGTATATATTAACAAGTCTTGCATTCTTGCTAAATCTGGTGATTTACCACAAACACCGAACTTTGTACATCCTGTGCATCCTGCTGTCTCTTGACACTGAAAACAAAACATTTTATTTTCCATGTTACTTACCTCCGATTTATTGTATAGTGTGTATTTGATATATTAAGTATATATTTTACGAGAGAATATTTCGGTAACGTAGGGTACGAATAAATATTAGTTTGAATTTTTATAAAAAAAAAGATTACCAAATCAATTTGGTAATCCTTTTTTTTATTAGTTTTCATTCAATTTATTTAAAACTTCTTTTAAGTTTAACCCATGTATTTCACAAGCTTGTTCCAATTTTTCCATCTGAGCTGATGGGCACCCAATACAACCCATCCCATATCCCATAAGTATTTGAGCCGCATTTGGTTTCATTTTTATTATATCTGCTATTATAGTATCTTTAGTTATCATATTTAAAAACTCCTTTAGTTTTATTATTAATTTATATTAAGAAAGTGGTTGAGATATTATTACTAATATTTTACTAGTTTCATTAGCTATAACATTATGTTCAATTCTTGCATCAAATGGTAAAAAATCACCTTGATTTAATATGAAATTTTCACCAGTTGCAAATTCTATATCAACACTACCGTTTACAACATATACAGATGCATATCCATTATGAGTATGGTTAGGTAATCCTTTACCATTTTCAAATTCAAAATATACTGTTTTAAATTTTTCGTTATGAACTAATATTTCTCTGTTAGTGTTTAGATTATTAACGTTTACTACATTTAATTTTGTATTATTTATATTTAACATGTAAGTTACCTCCAACTTATTGATATTTATAGAATACACTTTATATCATTAAGTTTCTGTAACGTGAGTTACGTATAAATAATAATTATTATATAAATAAATCATATACAGATACCGTTTCAACAAATTTAAATGGAGATATTTTAAATTAGAATATCTAATTCACGTTAAAGTGAAAGTTTTACTTATAAAGACAATTTAATTTGTACGGTATCGTGATTTTTAAAAAAAGAGTTTTATAATTCTTTGTAGAATATTAAAAAATAGATTTAAGTCTATAATCTACGATATCGGGAATACTTAAAATGAGGTGATTTTAAATGGGTAAAGGTAGTTTTGAAGGATTATATACATTTGCTGAGGTAGGGCTTATTTACGGGTTTGATGCTTCTAATTTGAGGAAGCAAGTTGCTAATGATAAGTTAGTTGATGGAAAAGATATTAAAAAGTTTGGAAAGACATGGCTTATTACTGAGCAGTCTATGGTTAATCATTTTGGAAAAGTTAAATTTGAGGAGTATCAAAAACAAAAAGATAAGGAAAAGATAAAAGAGCAGTTAAAAGTTGAGAAAGTAAAAATCAAGAGTAGAAAAAGTTCTAAAAGTGCTGATAGTATGAACTGTGATGAAGAAAAGATTAAAGATAGTTGGGTTAAGGGGGATGTTAAAGGTATAGAGGTTAAAAGTTTTACTTTTAATACAGATCCATCAAAATAATAATGAAAGCCTGTACAAGCCAATATACAGGTTTTTTTATATACTTATATTTAGTTATTTAAATATGACATATAGGAAGTTAATTATGGTAAAATATTTTTTCTAGAGGATGATTAAAGTGTATAGTTAATGTGTGAACATAGTTTATATATTTATTTTAAGCAAGGGGGTAAACAAATGAATTTTTCCAAATTTAGAAAATTAGATTATTTAATATTTTATCTAATTATTGTAGTTTTATTTGTGATGCAGCTGACTAGTTTATCATTTAGTCATGTTATGGGGATATTGATAGGGGGTTTAATACCATCTTTAATTTTAGGAACTATAACAAATTTAATATTTAAAAAGAGATGAATTTAATTTAGTCATTTCAATATGTATGCTAAAAGTAAGTTGAGTGTAAGCAAAATGATTACAAATAGAAATTTAGATATATAGCAACATAAACAAAGGTCTTAAAATCCATTTATTTGGATTTTAAGACCTTTATATTTACTTGGAATAGCTAAGACTTTGGAAATGAGACAGATATTGAAAATCGACCATTACCATAATAAGCATCAATTTTACCATCTAATTGTTTAACAATTTCTTTGGCTATGGATAAACCTAACCCTGTAGTCTTTTTATTTCGAGATTTATCTTTTGTATAAAAGCGATTAAAAATATAATTTAGATCATCTTTGCTCATGGGTTCACTAAGATTTGAAAAAACAAATGTATAATTATCACTTTCCCTTATTTCAAAACGATAATCTCCATCTCCATGGGTAATTGCATTAAAAAGAATATTTGAAAATATTCTTTTTAAACCTTGTTCATCACCTTTGATAATACAAGATTTATTAGGAAAAAGAACAGTTGGCTCCTGTCCTTTCCTAAAAAAATCATCATAGTACATGGCAAGTATATCTATAAATACACTTTTCGCATCTATTGGAACACCTTCATAAACTATTTCACCAGATTCAATGCGTACATACTCAAATAACTGCTCAAGTAACTTTTTAACTGTATTTTGTCGTTCTAGTACAATTGCTAAGTACTCTTGTCTTTCTTCTTCAGTAACATCTGATTGTAGTATTTGAACATATCCACCAGCAGTTGTCAGAGGTGTTCTCAAATCATGTGAGATATTGGTTATACTATCTCTAAAGTTTTTATTTAGTCTTTTAATTTTTATTCTAGATAGTCTATGCTCATTCAACTGATTGTTTAGCATATTTACCAAACTTGTAATATCCTTTTGTCTTACTAACACTGTTAATAATTGATTTGTATCTTTTATATTTATAATTTTCTCTAATTGCTTTGTAATATATTTTATATTCATACGATAATACATATGGTAAAAAACAAATATTATCAAAGTAATTAGCAATATAAAAGTAGCTATCATCCAAATATTTTCCATTTTTTAATCCCTTTTTAAATTAATCTACATCTCTTTTTGAAAATAACAAGCTAGATCCAATAATTGTAATTACCCCAAATACTAAAAATACTATTGAGCATTTAAAAACCTCTTCTGGACTTGAAGTCAAATCAATTATAATACTATGCATATTCGAAATAGAATATTTTATAAAAATATCATTATTTGTTAGCAGATTAAGAAAGGATGCTAACATATCTTTAAACATTACAAAGAAAATAGAAATAGACATAGCGACTACTCCGTTTTTAAATAAGTAAGATATAAAAGTACCCATCCCTGCAATTGCCCCAAACATACAAAGTATTCCTAGATTCATACTAAGAAATGCACCTAAATCAACCTCTCCTAATTGGTTAAAAATTGTATCTGATATTAAATTTAAAATACCGAATACTAATAAAATTAATGTAATAGTAAAATATATAGCAATATACTGACCGAAAACTAATTTCCATCTAGATATTCCACGACAAGCCATTTGACGTACAGTACCATTTGCATATTCAGCAGTAATTAAAGACGTTACAAATACAAGAATAATATAGTAAATAATATCGCCACTATAGGCTCCCTGATAACTAGTAATTCCTGTAAATGACTGACGCGCTTGTTCACCATAATAAATACTAGATCCAATTGAAATGCTAATCATGCATAAAAGGATAATTGAAACAATAATAAAAATTTTACTTCTAAGTATTTTATAAAATTCACTAACAACAATATTTATCATTATTGGTCTCCTCCCATTCTTTTTATAAAATATGCTTCTATATCGTCACCTTCCAAACCGATGTGAGATACTAAAACACCATTTTCAACTAACTCTTTGTTAATCTGATCGGGTTTGTCCAAATAATCATAAATATGTATTCTTCCTTCATTGAACACTTTAAAATCAGTGCTTTTTATATTGTTTTTTATAACATATGCTGCTTTATTTGTATCATTAACTTCTAATGAAATATATCTTTGGCAGCGTGTTTCTAAATCTTTTGATGCAAATTCATCAATCAATTTTCCGTCTTTAATTATTCCATATTTTGTTGTAACTTTAGTAAGTTCACCTAAAATATGAGAAGAAATCAAAATGGTAATATCTCTTTCCGAATTAAGTTTTAAAAGTAATTCTCTAATTTCTATAATACCCGAAGGATCTAATCCATTAATGGGCTCATCTAATATAAGAAAATCTGGATTTCCAATTAAAGAAATAGCAATTGATAATCTTTGTTTCATACCTAGTGAAAAATTTTTAGTTTTCTTTTTGTCTGTATTTGAAAGGGCTACTAAATTAAGTAGTCTATCAACATTGCTGTATTCTGAAATACCAAGCAACTTATTATAATAAATAAGATTTTCTCTAGCTGTCATTGAAGGATAAAGCGCTGGTTGTTCAATAACACATCCTATTCTTTTCCTATTTTCATCTAAATTAGTGCTTTCAAAAAGTTTGACATCTCCAGAACTTGAATGAATCAAGCCACATACTATTTTCATAAGTGTAGTTTTACCTGCACCATTTTTGCCTATCAAACCGTAAATATCACCTTTTTTTATGTTTATATTTACATTGTTTAAGGCTTTTTGGTTTTTATATTGTTTAGTTAGATTATTAGTTTGTAATACATAACACATATATTGTACCTCTTACTTTCTATAAATTAATTCTATATTTAAATCATAAATGAAAGATATCAAAATAGAATTTAGAAATTATCAAGAAAGTATCAAGTTTATAAATTAATTATCTTGCATTTTATATCCGATTCCCCAAACTGTTTTTATGTATTTATCTCCATCATTTAATTTATTGCGTAGATTACTTACATGGACTGTAACAGCTCTTTCATCAACATATTCTTCAGACCATATGCTTTCAAATATGTTTTGTTTTGTAAATACCTTTTTAGGATTAGTAATTAATAATTCTAATATAGAATATTCTTTTACTGTAAGCTCTATAGGTTTATCATTAATAAATACACTATAATTTTCACTATCTAAAACTAAATCTTTAAATTTAAAAACTTTAGTATTATTATTTTTCAAACCTTTATTTACTCTTCTTAATACTGCACCTATTCTTACGAGTAATTCTTCATTATTAAATGGCTTCGTAATATAATCATCTGCACCACCTTGAATTGATTCAATTTTAGTATTTAAATCATCTTTTGCAGATACACATATAACAGGAGTTGCAAATTGTTCATTAATCTTTGTTAGCACTTCTTCACCGCTTAATCCAGGCAACATTAAGTCTAATAAAATTAAATCAAATGATTCGTTTTTTAACAACAATATAGCCTCTGTACCAGAAAATGCAGATGATACCTCATATTGATTTTTTGTTAATAAAGTTTGTAACATCTTGCTAATCTTAGGATCATCTTCTACAATTAATATCTTAATCATTCCTATACTCCTTATTTGATCTTATATAAAGTTAACATTTATAGATTAGATTTATTATCTAATAGATATTTTATCATACTCTAAATTACTATTATGTTTTTTTGTAGTTTAATATTCACTTTATAGTGAATATTGACTTATTGCATAATTAACTTAAATTAGGGATGAGGTGCCATTTAGATACTTGTGAGAATACTAATAACTTCTAATATAGAATTTAAGAGTTATGGTAAAATATGAGTATAAATTTAGAAAGGAGGAACTACATAATGCAACGGATTTTAATTCATGGACTTGGGCAAAATTCATCAAGTTGGAATGAAACAATTTCTTATATGATGGAACAAGATAATATTATTTGCCCTGATTTATCTTCATTTATTAAGGGAAAAGATGCGTCATATTCAAATCTATACAAAGCTTTTTCAGAGTATTGTGATAATATTTCAGAACCATTAAATCTATGTGGACTTTCATTGGGAGCAGTTATTGCATTAAATTATGCTATAGATAATCCTAAAAAAGTTAAGTCATTGGTATTAATAGCAGGACAATATAAAATGCCAAAAACATTACTTAAGATACAAAATATTATTTTTAAGTTTATACCACAAAAATCTTTTGACAGTATGGGAATGAGTAAGAATGATTTTATTAAATTGACAAGTTCAATGATGAACTTAAATTTCAATGAAGATTTAAATAATATATCTTGTCCAGTGTTACTTATTTGCGGAGAGAAGGACGGTCCAAATAGAAAGGCTACAATAAGTTTGTCTGAAAGTATATCAAAATCAGAAATTGTATTTATAAAAAATGCGAAACATGAAGTAAACAATGACAATCCAAAAGAATTGGCAGAAATACTTAATGATTTCTATCGTAGATTTTGTGAAACTTATTAGTGGTCAATAATATATTTGTTTTATTGTTTATCATAGAACTTTTCAATATTTAAAGTAGTTTTAATAAATTATATAGTAACTCTATAACTTACATGTTATTATAGGTTTAGAAATGGAAAAAAATGGGATTAGGAGTATTGTAGGGGGATAATGAATATAATTTTTTTTATAAACCTAGTTATAGGTTTATTGTACTTGTACCATGTAGATACTTCCGATGTATCTAAGACAGATATTTTAATAGCAGCAATTATAATATTTAATTTATTTTTAATTAACAAATTTAAAAAAGATCAAAAAAAGAGAGAAGGATCTAGTTGAAACTAGGTCCTTCTTAATGCAGATATATTCTGTGATTTTAAAGTTATTTTTAATTTTCAGTAAAATACAATGTATAATCTCCGCAGGAAATAACTACTGTGTTTTCATTTGTGTTATCTACATATTTAGTAATACTTTTACCCATAATACCTTTTTCATTGTTATCAAATATTATTTCGTAAATACCTTGTGAAGAATTGATTATTGTACAGTTTCCAATCCATTCATTGCCATTATTTTTATCTGTAATAGTAACAGAAGAACCTTGCAAAACACAGATAATATCTTTAACAATTGCATTTGGAAAAGCATCTTTATTTTCACTTGAACAATAAATAACTTCTCCATTATTACCTTGAATAGATCTCATATTCCAAATTGTTTTCTCATTATTCTTACTACATCCACTTATACAAACACAAAAAATAAAAAGTAAAATAGTTGTAATTAACTTTTTCATTAATTTTATCCTTTCACAAAATATAAATAAAAATATATAGGAGTAAATAAGTAAAATACCATTAAAATGCTATTACCTAAAAACTTGTTTAAAGATTAGTATCAAAAATGCGCTTTAAAGCCATTTATTTGGATTTAAAGCGCAATTGTAAGGCTTAACTACGCAAACAAAATTTATAAGTTAGAAATGCCCACAAGTTTGATGATATTGAAAATATAATCGGGATTATTAATAATTGTAGCTTATAAACTGATACAAGATTTGATGAAAATAAATAAATTACAATACTTAATAAAAATATTAAAACTAAGCATAACTTAAATGATATAAAGCCTGCCTTGTATCTATTATAAATTGAGATTTCATCTGTAAAATCACCTAATCTAAGCCACCAGAATTCAGAAAAAAATCCAAAGAAAGCAAAATATAAAAAATCTAAAGGATCATTATAAAAACCTTTAAATCCTAATAAACCTAAAAATCCTAATAAAAATGAAAATCTATTTAAATTATTTTTCATAAGCTAACTCCTTAAATCAAATTAATATATATTTTTATATAATATATATACTTTTAAATTACATATTATTACTTTTGGTTAAATTATATATTAGGATTAACTTAATCATTGTCTAAAAACTTGTTTAATGTTTATGATATATTTACTTTTCTTTTTTTAGTTATAAATATATCATAAATATTAAAAGGGGGGAGATTTATGGAATGTCAGAAATGTAAAATTGAAATGAAGATGGTGAATTTTAGAACTGAACCATTGGGAGTAAAACCATACATAAGTGCCAAGAAAAAAGGTATATTTAAAAGTGAAAAGATAAGTGATATTTTATGTTATGTATGTGCTAAATGTGGTCATATAGAATTTTTAGCAGAAAACCCAGGTGAATTTGAGTAATTAAACTTGTTTAAAGAGAAGCAGAAAAAAGCCCGTAGAATCTATTTTTTAGATTCTACGAGCTTTAACGTTTCAAATCAGTATGTTCATAAATATTATTTATTAGATGTTTTGGAATATCTAATAAATAGACTTAATTTCATAAAACTGTTTCAGTTTCTAAAGTATCATTTTCAAGGTAATATAAGTTATAAAAGTATGATTTCTTTGATATTAAATTTTCAAAACTACCTTTTTCTTTTACAGTACCATTCTTTAAAACTATTATCTCATCGTAATTTTTTAATGCTACATCAATTAATTTATGTGTAATAGCAATTACTGTTATATCTTCTAATCCAAGTACTAATTTTTCAATCATATACGCAGTTTCATTATCTAAAGATGAAGTTACCTCATCTAATATGATTATTTTTGATTTACTAATTAAAGCTCTTGCTATAGCAATTCTTTGTTTTTGTCCTCCTGATAATTTATTTCCATTTTCTCCAATATTACTTTCTATCCCGTCACTTAAAGAGTTGATTAAACAATCTAACCCAACACAATTAACAACTCTATATACTTCTGATTCATCTACATCTTTAAATAATGTTATATTATTTTTAATACTATCATCAAACATAACCACATCTTGATGAATCATAGATATTTGAGTGTATAAATTATTAGAATTAATTGAATTTAAATTAATTCCATCAATTGTTATTAGACCATCATAATTATTATAGTAATTAACTAATAATTTAACTAAAGTAGATTTACCTGAGCCACTTTCGCCTACAATAGAATATTTTTTTCCCTTTGAAAAAGATAAATTAATATTATCTAAAATAGTTTGATTGTTATCATAAGAAAAGCTTACATTATTTAAATCAATACTATTACTAAATTGAGGTAATACTACACAGTCAGAATCGATAGAATCTATGTCTTTATCTAATATAGATTCTATTTTAGAATATATTAATTTTGAAGAGTTAATTCTAGATATAAGAGGTATTACGATATTAACCGGATTAATTATATTATTTGTAAGTTGCACTATAATTATAGCATCACCTATTGAAAGCTTTTTTTCATAAATTAAAAGACCGGAGATAAATATGGTAGTTAAAAAAATTAAACAAGTAGAGCTTTGTACTGCTGAATTTATCAACCCTTCACCTATTTTATATTCGCTTTTATTTTTTTCAACTATAAGATTTTTTGTTTGGAACATTTTCTCTATTCGTTCATATAAATTAAATCCTTTTATGATTTCAAATGCAGTAAACAGATCCTTAGTAAATGAAGTGATGTTTTCTAAACTAGTTGAATATGCCCATTTTTTTATTGCGATTTTATCCGATATTATTTTTGGTATAAAAAATACTATTATAGATAGAAATAGTATTATCATAGTTATTGATATGTTTTTTGATAACATTACTGCAATAGTAAATGAAAAAGATGCTATATAATAAATAAGTAAAAATACACCCTCATACAATCCATTCTCTATTACTTGCAAGTCATTATTTAGTATAGATAGGTACTTACCTGTGTTTAGTTGTTTAAATTGATTTATATTTTGATGAATTATTTTATTGAAAATATCATTTTTTAAACTGAATATAATCTTTTTATTATAATGTGCAGCTACAATAGAATCTAAAAAAGTAAATACAAATATAAATATAATGATAAATATGCTATTAAAAATCATACTATTAAGCCGTATTGCATCTGTACTAGTAAAAGTATCCATAAGGTTACCTAGCATGTATGCAAAAAATATAGTTGATAGTGAAGAAATGGATAAGGTTATAATTCTAAGTATAAATAATAACTTGTACTTAAATAAATACCGAATTAACTTTTTCATTTTTATCCTCCAATTTTTTGTGATTAGATATTATATATGAGATAAGTTTCATATTAAGATAATTATAAGTATCGTTTAATTCAATGTATACAAGATTTAAGATATTTTTTACTACAAATTTACACAAATAAATCAACTTGAAAGAATTTTAATTTGAAAATTGTTAAAAAAAATGCTCTTAGAATAACTGGTATTCTAAGCGCATTAACTATCTCTTAAATATAAACCGAAATTATAAAAAATATATATAAAATAAATTTACAGCATTTTTGCAATTTCATAGATTTCCTGCCCTAAATTAATAACTTAATTAAATACATATTTCGTTTTATTTTATATGTTTTAACTTCATAAAAGACCACACTTTATCTAGTGTAACTTCAAACTTATCATTACTATTAGGGTATATAGTTACAACCCCATTTTTAAACTCAGATTTATCAAAATTAAAACCTGCCCACAGTAATTGTTCATAACCATATAGATGACAAACAACCTTTTTATTATTCATAAATATCATTTGAATCATATCTTCACTTTCAGCTTTCTTTATATCTTTCCACTTATAACCTATTGTTTTATATATTGCTTCAGGAGAAGTATTCGTATCAAATACATAGGCTTTGTCCCATTTAAATGGAGTCAATTTACTTAAACTAAGATTTTTATAAGCTTTATCTTCTGGATTCTTTTCAATCTCCAGAGTTGTAGTTACTAGTTTTCTGAAAAGCGCATCAAAATTTTTATCTTCTTGACTTTTTTCAAACTTAGTTACTTTACTGGATTTTTCAACTATATCCCATTTATCATTATCTTTTTCTAATTGGAAATTAATTTTAGAAATGGCTTCTCCATGTTTTCCAGGTTGAGTTACTATAACTTTTTCACCAGATTTGTTCTTGTAATTATGTTGATCAAAATCTTTATGAGTGTGTCCTGCAACTATGGCATCTATCCCATCAACTTCTTGTGCTAACTCTTGTATTCTATTTTCAGGAGTATTATCATTTTTTGCCTTTTCTCCAGAATGAACAACAGCTAATATAATATCTGGATTTTCCTTTTTCATAACTGGAACCCATTTTTTAGCAGATTCAACTAAATCGCTCATATATAGTGACCCATTAAAACCATCTAGATCTTTTAATCCATTACCTAAAAGTTTAACAGAACCATCTTTTAATGTTTCATATCTTTGAGCTACCTCTTTTACAGTAAGTCCTAAAATACCTATTTTAACATTTCCATCAGGAGTGGAAACTTCTTTAATTGTATAAGGTTTTAAATAGTTATCATTATTTTTTTTATGAGTATTTGCTGATAATATATCAATATTTTGTTTTTCAAAATCAGAAACTACATCATCTAGAATAGCTTTACTATTAAATAGAAATTCATGGTTCCCAAGTACTACAGTATCATAACCTAGTTCTTTCATTTCTTTTGCAAATGGAAATTCTATATATTTATGATTCTTATCATCATCGCAATCTCTATCAAAACAATATTTAGACATATCTGAACCAGATTTACCATAATCTATAAAGTCGCCTGCATCAACTACAATTGTGTTTTTGTCTTTAGATTGTTCATCTTTTATATAAGAAGATAACTCATAAGGCATAAATCCATGTAAATCGGAAGTTGCCAATATATTTATTTCTGAAGTTTTCGTTGAACTACACCCTACCATAAAAAAAATAAATAGTCCTAAAAATCCTATTATTAATCTCCCTTTCATCAAATCCCCCCATTAGTTTTGTCTTTTGTTACAACTGGAACATTTTAGCATATAATGCTGGAATTTTATTAAATTTGGAGTGAAATAGGATTATTTAGGACTAATATGAGCATATTTATTTAATTTGCTTTACTTAATTACAAGTCTGGCGATATCCAAGTATCTATTGCATTATTTACAATTTGGCTACCTATTATATTTCCATATTTTATATTAGATATCATTGTTTCATTTAAAGTAAAACTTATAACTTTATTTTGTATACCATTTTGTACCTCTGAAATACCAATGTATTGAATTTCCTTAAATTTATGACCATCTTGATTTTTGATTATATCCTCTACATTCAATCCACTTTCAATACTAATATTACGTGTTAATGGTTCTACCCTTGCTTTTAAAATTAAACTATCCCCATTTTTTTTTGATTCTAAAAAATCACCGTATTTCATAATAAATATTGGACAAATTTTTTTACTTATTCCCATATATAACCTTCCTTTAAAATATATTTACTAAAATTATAGTTTATATTTTTAGTAAATATGACCATTAACTTTATCTTAAATACGTAACTAGTTTTTAATATAAAATTAGAACTCTTCTTTAACATTGTCTATGACAGAGTCAAAACCTTCATTAGAATTTAGACTTTCTGTTATTGTGAAAATATGACCGTCTATATCTTGTAGTATTAATTCTTTTGCATTCCAAGGTTGTATTGTTGGTTCTTGAATTATTTTTGTATTATGATTTAGTGCAGATTCATAGATTGTATTGATATCATCGGAAAATAAATTAATACTTACTGAATCAGTAGGATTAACATCAGTAGATTTCAATAGCATTAAATCTTGATATTTTGTACCTCTCAGATGAATCATTGAAATATCACCGTTAGTATCACTAAAATCAAATATTGAATGGAAATTTAACACCTCACTGTACCAATTTTTTGAATCCTTTATGCTTTTAACCTTTAACTTTACAAATAAAGGCATTTGATAAAACTCACTCATTTTAATTCCTCCCTTCGTGTATATTTAAATTTTAAAGTATTACATTGTGTTAAGGTCAATATAAAAAATATAAATTATCTATAAAAACTTATTTAAAGAATTACAGTAAAAAAGCCATTAGAATCTATTTGCTTAGATCTAATGGCTTTAATTTTATCTTATAATTTCCTCATGACATTTTTTCATTATAAATATATTCACATCTGTGTAATAAAAAACCATTTTTTCTCCCAATGCTTGAACTTCTTGGATGACATATGGTCCTGATCTAATTTTTTCTTTATAATCAATTCCAAATCCAAAAATTAGTGCTAATAAAATTAATGGTAACATTAATATACTTAGATAGTTAGTACAATATGCTAGAGGTATTATAAATGCTAATCCTACAGTTAAAATCCATGAAAAAATGTGAAGAGCACTAAGCCAAGAATGAAAAACATATCCATCCCCTAAATAGTTCTTAACTATAGTTCCCCCAATTGCAATTAAAAAATTAACTACAAATAATAAAATTAAAATCTTCATGTAATTTAATTTTTCATTTGTTTTATTTTCATTCATCTGAATTACTCCTTATTTAATATTCTCTAATTCTAATACCTTTTGAATACATTTATCATCTTTAACATTTTCAGTTCTACGAGTATCATAAACTTTATAGTCTGGAGAAGTTTTAAATTCTTCATTACATATACCGTTAGAGGTTAAATACATATCACTTGACATTCTAACTAAAAGTCCACTATTTTTCAAATTGAAAATTACTGGGTCTACACCACCACCATCTCCGCCAGTTCTTTGACCTATAAGCGTTGCAAATCCAGTATCTTTACAGAATATAGCAAATGATTCTGATGATGAATATACTACTTCATCAACTAAAAGATATATTTTCCCTTTAAATTTAGAGGTATTTTTAGGCTCAATGCCTAGAGGCATCTCATAAAATGTAGTAAAATCAGTTGTTACTTCTTTTGGTGCATTTTTAAATAATTTATTAGGTAAATTTCCTATAGGATTTACAACTAGACCTCTACTATTAATATAGTTTTTTATGACTTCATTATTATCCCTAAAGGCTAGATATCCTTTTCGTTCAATATATTTTGGTGTAATTAAAGATACTATATTAGCCCAATAATCATCACTTCCACCAGAATTTCCTCTTATATCTATAATTAATGATTCATGGTTTTCTAATCCTTTTATATAGTCTCCTAATATTTTCATGTCAGCTGTAATATCTTCTTCTGTAATACCATCAGATACCATATACATTTGTGGTAAGTGGATGTATCCTATCTTTCCATCTACAACATCTTTTGTAGTTACCTCTTTTTTCTCAATAATATTTTTTGTATTTTCTATATTTGATCCAATAGATTTATATCTATTTAAAATTTTTTCATCATCCCAAAAATCATACCAGTCATTTTGACTATATACGCTTTTAATAAAATTAAAAGTATTTTCATCATTTATAATATGTGTATGGCCGTTGTTTAAATCCATTACTATTTTAGTCATTACGCTTAAGAACTCTTCGTCATTGGTTGTATTTTTTACATTCTCTAAATATTTATTTTTATTAGCTAACCAATCTACATTATTTAACCTTTTATTTACTTCTAAGAATGGATATCCCTCTTCAATAACAGTATACATATATTCAAAATCTTCTATTTTATCTTTGGTTGATAATTGAGAATTACCATTAGTTGTACTACACCCTACTAATAATCCAAACATGATTATTAGTAGTATACCTAATGTGAATTTTTTCATATATTTCCCCCTTTTAAATTACTATTTATCTATAATGCTATATAAATAATATTTAATTATCAACATGAAGATATAACTATCAATTATTTTTATAAAAAGTGTTCATTCACTACTAAACACGGTATCGTGAGTTTCTAGAAAAGGTTTATTATTATATTGATAGAATATTAAATATATTCCATCAATATAATTGGTTTAGATTATTAAAAACTTAGGGGGAAAGAAATGAGATATACAAAGTTTATATAGCAGATATCTATTTAAAAATAGGTTCAGATGGCATTTTATATTTTAGTTATGCTATTGCTTTCGGAGGTTTTTTAACACCAATTATTATAAAAAAGGCTAAATCTATATATGAAAATAATTTAATAAAACCATTTATAATTTTTACAGTGCTATCATCTATATTAGATTTTGGAGGTGATTTTTTGAATCTACTTGATTTATCCCTTCTTTTTTAATAATAAAAAAAGAAGGGTGATTAATTATGAAAATAAATAAATTAGCTATTCATCTGATGTTAAATAGCATTTCATCAACTATTATAAATTTATGTGACCAAGCTATGGTTGGTCGAACTTATTTAGAAGGATTTGCTTCAGTTGGAATAATTGGAAGTACTATATATAGTATAACAGGTGTATTAGGTGCTATTTCTATAGGGTTTAATATATTAGGTTCAAAGGCAAAAGGAAGAGATGATGATACAGATTTAAATAATAGTTTATTTTTTAGTATTATTGCTAGTATTATTATAGGAGTTATTTTCTTTGGAATATGTATTCTTAAAGGTGAGTATATTCTACATAAATATTTTAATATTTATGGGGATACACTAAAAGATGCAACTTTATATCTTCATATATTTAGTTTATCATTAGGCATAAACCTAGTCTTATTTAACATATCATCATATTTTAAGATAATGAATAAAACAAAATATATACCATATGGAAATATAATCTCATGTGTATCAAATGTAGTATTTGATTATATACTTATATTTGGTAACTTTGGATTTCCTAAATTAGGAATAGTAGGAAATGCTATTGGATCAGTTATGTCATTAATACTTGGCATAGCATTTTATATTATTATAATAAAAAAACATAATTTAATTAAGAAAACTAAAATTAGTATATTTAAAAATAGAAAAGAAATTTTAAAAGTATCTACACCTATGATTTTACAAGAGTTTGTAGAATCGACAGTAGTTGTATTTATGATGAACTATATATTATCTCAAATAGGTATGTTAGAAGTTTCTATATATAATTTACTTTTTAGCATAATAAATATAGCTTTAATGCCAATGTATGCATACTCACATGCATCATTAAATATAATAAGTGAGGATATTGGAGCTAAAAATACAATTGAACTAGAAAAAACTATCAAAAGTTGTGTTTTTAGAGCAAGTGGATTTTATTTAGTTATATCTATGATAATATTAATATTTAAAAATCAAATACCAATGATTATAACTACTAATACTGATTTAATAATTAATTCATCTAAATTTATGTTTATTGTAGTTGCTGCAAATATTATGAATATACCTAGCTGCATACTAAAATTTAGTATGCAGGCTTTAGGAGAAGAAAAGATTGTATTTATATATTCATCTATAATTTCAATTTTATCTACATTATTAATATATATATTTGTATGTATATTAAATCGTGGGCTTAATAGTGTATATATTGGAT